>CAZJYF010000129.1:0-9213 GCA_964549665.1 uncultured Saprospiraceae bacterium | reverse complement strand
CCAACTATCTTTTTATAGCAGACCACCGGAACATGGTGGATATTGTTTTTATCAAAAATTCTTTTGACTCTATTTAAGGAATCCTTTGGATTTACAGTAATTAATTGGCTAGTCATAATCGTGGAGACAGGTGCAAGCACATTCATGATTTAATTTTTTAGGAGAAATGAAAAGACTAGTTTTGAATGAATTGTCCACAAATTCCAATATTCCCGGACTTTTCCTAATGACTTTTGTCACTCCCCATTAGTGATTTTTGTCAATTGTGTAAAAATCCTTTTCTTATAATCAATTTTTTTACCCAATTTTACTTAAATTTTCAAGTCCTTGAATAAGAAATCATTAGACCGTTCTTCGGAAAATGCACTTCGTCTCAAAGCCATCATTGAAACAGCAATCGATGGCATCATAACCATTGATGAACGGGGGATTGTCGAAACTGTAAATATTGCTGCAGCGAACCTATTCGGTTATAAAAAAGATGAAATGATTGGGAACAACATCAGCATGTTAATGCCCAATCCTTACCAAAAAGAACACGACGGCTATATCAAACGCTATGTGCGAACCCGCAAGCCCCGTATCATAGGCATTGGAAGGGAAATCGAAGGGATGCGAAAAGACGGTTCCGTTTTCCCCATTCGATTGGCTGTAAGCGAAATCCAATTTGAAAATTACCGAATTTTCACAGGCATTATTCATGACATGACCGAGGTCAATCAAGCTAAGGCGAGAATTATAGAAATAAATGAAAAACTAGAACAATCGGTCAAAGAAAGAACGGAGCAATTAGCAAAAACCGTTTCTAAATTACTAGCGACAAACCGGCAATTGGTCCATGAAATACAAGAACGCAAATCCGCAGAAGCTGCTCTTCTAAAAAGCGAACGGGAACTAAGAAAGGCACTCGAAAAGGAACGAGAATTAAATGACCTCAAATCCCGCTTTGTCTCGATGGCCTCCCATGAATTCAGGACGCCTTTGAGTTCCATCCTCTCCTCTGCCGAATTAATTGAGGCTTATACAACTTTCGAACAGCAACAAAATAGAAGCAAGCACACTAATCGCATTAAATTAGCAGTGACCAACCTCACGGGAATCTTGAATGATTTCCTCTCCATGAGTAAATTAGAAGAGGGCAAAATTCAACATCATCCGGTAGAATTTGATTTGAAAGATTTTTGTTCGAATTTTATAGAAGAAATTCAAGGGATGCTGAAAAAAGGGCAATACATCCGGCATGAACAGCCAAAAAAGGGATTGACCGTCGTTTTAGATAAGACCTTTTTAAAAAATATTCTTTTCAATTTATTATCCAATGCCATAAAGTATTCGGGCCCGGACACCCCCATTGATTTTCAAATCAACTTGACCAATAGAAATTTGATTATCAAGGTGATAGACTACGGCATCGGCATTCCAAAAAACGACCAAACACATCTGTTCTCCCGGTTTTTCAGGGCGACTAATGTAGAAAATATTCAAGGAACAGGATTAGGGCTAAATATTGTCAGAAAATATGTGGATGCGATGGGAGGAAGTATTAACTTTGAAAGTGAATTAGGCGTTGGCAGTACTTTTATCGTTGAAATACCGATCCAGAAAAATCTTCCGGAATGACGAAAGTAGTCATTGGTCATTTAAAAAAGGGAAGGGCCAATAATCCGACAAACGGAGCTTTCTTTTTAAATCCATAAAAAAATGAAAAAAATCCTGGTGATAGAAGACAATGCCGAAGTCCTGGACAACCTGGAAGAAATTTTGGAACTCTATGGCTATCAGGTGACCACGGCGAAAGACGGCACTATTGGCGTCGAACTGGCACTCAAAGATACACCAGATTTGATATTGTGCGATGTTATGATGCCAAAATTAGACGGTTATGGCGTGTTGAATATTTTGAGCAAAAAACCACAAACAGCCGATGTCCCTTTTATCTTTCTCACTGCAAAAATAGAAAAAAGCGATTTTCGACGGGGCATGAACCTTGGCGCGGATGATTACATCACAAAGCCATTTTATAAGGATGAATTGCTCCAGGTAATTGAAACACGGCTGAAGAAAAGTGAGCGCTTAAGAAAACAATTTGACGGTACTGCAAAAGGTTGGAGCGCGTTTATCGATGAGGCCAAGGGATACCAAGAATTGAAAAAACTTTCTGGCGACCGCAATATTAGAACCTTTAGCGCAAAGCAAATTATTTTTAGCGAAGGCGATTATCCCCGCTACCTGTTTTACGTCGTTAAAGGGAAAGTCAAAATTTTCAAAACCAACGACTTTGGAAAGGAGTTCATCATCGGCATTAGAAAAAGTGGCGATTTCATTGGTTACACGGCTTTAATAAAAAATGAAAACTACAGTTTCGCTGCTGCTTCATTATCCCAAACCGAAGTTAGTTTGATTCCTAAAGATGATTTTTTGAAACTGCTCCACCTCAATAGGGATGTCGCATCACGACTCATAAAGATGCTGGCAGATAACGTCGCCTCTAAGGAAGAACAATTGCTCGACCTGGCTTATAATTCCGTCAGAAAACGGGTGGCTAAAGCCATTGTCGAATTGCACAAAGCCTATCACAAAGAAGGAAAATCTGATATCCGCATCCTGCGAGACGACCTCGCTCGCATCGTCGGAACAGCTAAAGAAAGCGTTATTCGAATGTTGACCGAATTCAGAGAAGACGGTTACATTGATATTGACGAAGGTCTTATTCAAGTAATTGATTTGGAAAAATTGAAAAGATTACCCGCATGAGTAGGAGGCAATTGGTCATTCCTCATTGAGGGTCATTTTTCTGTAGCCACCTTTTTAAAAAAGAAAAATTGGGCTTTTATAAAAAATATACTGAAAACATCTCCTGGAATCTAAAGCAAACAATCATTTTTTTCTGCCTTTTCTTTTTTGGGTACTTTCTCTCTTGCACCGAACCCCCGCCGCCAAGCCTTAATTCAAAAGATAGAGACTTGGCAGACAGCCTATTCAGAGAGGAAGTCACCCTCACAGAGCCCATTTTGGACAGCTTGTGCACCGCTAATTTTGATAGTGTGGTCAAAAGTGCAGTTGATTCTATCCTTCAAGTTCGCAGGAAAGAAATCGAAAGACAATTGCAACAAATCAGGCGAGAAGAAGCCCAACAATAAGAAACCAACTGATGGCGATGAAAAGAAATACTTTTATTTTTTTCACATTGGGTCTTTGCTGGTTCATTTTTTCGACCGCTGCATGTGTGCCAGAAAAGTCTGCGAAAAGCAAACGCGAAGTCATAGACGAAAGAGTAGCCTACAAAATGGCAATTTGGCGAAGTAATTTCAACAAGCGATGTAGAAAAAGGGTAATGGAAGAGGCGACGTACTTGGTGGACTCTATATTAATTGCAAACGCCCGATCAAAAAAAGATACGACAGCCAAACCTCTAAAACCCCCCAAACCAAATTTTCCGGGTTTAGAAGTACCTCTCGATACCACCCCTATTGGTCCGGTTATCCATTCAGAAAAAGACACAATTAATTGATGCTGCCTCTATTTTATTATACCTACAATCGAACTTTTACTAATAGCTCAGGTCGACTAGGTCGCTTTGATAGCGGTTTCAAAGACTTTAGTCTTGGCGGTAGTATGCTAACTTTTCCTGGTATTTGAAAAGCTGCCTATTGAGTTTAGCCACCATCCTTAACACGCTTTTTCTATTCGCTCCTTTTGTTTTCAAAAGACCCTCAACTGTAGCACCGATTCCGTTGACCATGGCATAATAAGGAAATGGGCTTTTCATATCTTCAAAAGAACTGTCTGCAATTACCAATGCCTCAATTCCCAACCCCTCGGAAGAATCTGTATGCCCTAAGCGGACGAAATAAATGGGGCGTTGATCGAGATGTATAGCCGTATCCACTTCCAGGTTTTGGTTCAAAAAATAGCCGTTTTTAAGACCTTCTTTAAAAAAATGAAACGACGTATCAAACATGAAAAGCATATCCGAAAATTTATATTCAGAAAGAAAGGCTTCCATAAGCCATTTATTTAGTTGAATTGTTTCATTTTTTGTGGCTGCCAACTGTTTCTTCAATTTCTTCTTTCGGCCTTCGTCCACTTCACTACTTTGAGATAAACGCTCCAATTCGGAAATTTTTTTGTTATTGCCCGGCAGCTTTACAATCAAAACTCCGTTTTTTAATTCTTCAATTGCCTTTTGAGAGCGTTGGGTTTGAATTGTTGCATCGGCAAAAGTCCGTTCGTCCTGACAACTAATACGAGGTGTAAGTGATAAGCTCAACAGCAACAGTAAAAAAGAACGTATGGCAATTTCAGCTTTCATATTAAGGGATATAGGTTGATAGCTATCTTAACGGGGGAGGATCTTTCCAGCACAAAGGGAGTTTAAGTGTCTACCACATGAATAGCAACCATAAAAGAAGGATTTGAAACTCTTGGAGACAGCTTATTAAAATTTTTGATAGCATATCGGTTTTCATTTACTTTTCTGAATGAAGAGGTTCAGGCTGACCTTTTTTGATAAAACCTCTTCTCTCTTTCCATTCAAAACAATTTTTACGGATTCATCGTATTCAAATTTTTCAAGCAGGGCCACTTTAGTCCCCAAAACCAATTGCATTTTATCAAGGTATTGCAAAAAGGCAGTGGAATGATCGTTAACCCCTACGACCATTCCAATTTCTCCTTTTAGCAAATTGGCTAAAGGCAATTGTTGGCGAAAGGCAATTTTTCCGTCAAAATCAGGAATCGGATCCCCATGGGGATCAAATTTAGGTTCCCCTAAAAATTGGTCCAATCGTCGAACCAATTCCACTGATTTAATGTGCTCCAATTGCTCTGCCATATCATGCACTTCGTCCCAAGAAAAATGAAGACTTTTCACCAAAAACACTTCCCAAAGGCGGTGCTTGCGGATGAGGTCGGTTGCAATTTTGTTTCCTTTTAGAGCCAACGTGACTCCTTTGTATTTCTCGTAGTTAATTAAATCCTTGTCTGCCAGCCGTTTAAGCATATCAGTGACCGAAGCAGCGCTTGTCTGCATTTGTTCTGCAATAGCATTGGTACTAGCCGATTTGCTTTCCTTTTCACAAATCGTAAAAATTGCTTTGAGGTAGTTTTCCTCGGTATTGGAAAAGCTGTCCATATTTCCTTTTTCTAAAACATAGCAAAAATATTCATTTTTAGGTTAACCTAAAAATGAAACACCCATCCAATTAAAAGGTAGTAATGAATAGGCGATAAAGGCAAGGGATGATGGAAAAGATAAAAAACTCCAACCCGGTAAGAGGTATTCAATTTTGAGGTACTGTTTTTATCTTTGTGTCGGGGTCAGAATTTGTAGCGGGAAGATGCCTTACTCTGTACTTTTCATAGACTGAATTTTATTCAGCAAAAGAGCGGCTTTCATTAAAAAATCTTCGTGCTGCAGGGTGTATTCATTATAGACCATGAGAAGGCGTGCGGCATCGAAGGAGGCTGTTTTAGGTTCAATTTGTTTGGCGGCAATTGGATGAAGCCAGTATTCCAAATTGTTGGAACGAAGATAAGAACCCTCCAACCTGAAACCAGCTACCACAGCAAGTTTGTTTAGTGAGAATAAATAGTCTGTTTCCTTATTCAATACCTTTTGAAGGTCTATAATCTCCATACGATCCATGCGCACACCACAACGCTCGCAAAGAAAAATATCACGCCGGCCGTCAAAGGTGATGAGGGTGCGGATATTGTATTTGCGCAGGCTGTTTAGTAGAAATTTCTTAATCCAGTTTTGAGCAGGTTGTAGTTGTTTAAAAGAATATTGAAGAGCCCCTTTGTCCAATTTGAACTCTTCCATGAAAGGGCGGGTTCTGCCCGACCGCATATTGATGACTTCTTTTTCTCGACCAATCGTATGCCCCAATTCATTGACCTTCGAAAATACACTGACATAATCTACATCCACGCGGTTGGTCCAGGATTCAATGAATATTTTATTGGAGCGCGTCTCAAACAATAGCAGTGATATTTCGGCAATGGCGAAAAAATTGGGGAATCCTCCATAAATATTGCCGTATTTCAATTCCAGAATTGCAAAGTTGTTATCCACGTTTTTTTTTTGATAAAAATGTTGGTTTGGGAAATCCTCTCTAAACTACCTCAAAAAATTTAGTTTTCAAAAAGAAGCCGCCAAGTTATTAAATTTTCAGAACAACCACCGCTTTTTTACTTTGAAAACCAGCTATTTTCCAACTTCTAACTTCAAAAGAATGAATTTTTTGTTGAAAAAAAAACTAAAACTTAAAAAAGGAATTCATTTTATAAAATTCAATTATTTTAAAGCCTCATATTCCGTTTTTCACAAACAAAAATTTTCCGTTTTCATAAATTTTTTCGTCATCGGCAAATATAACTCCACCATTTTGCATTTTAGCAATCATATCCCAATGAATGGAGGATTGATTTTTTCCGCCGGTTTGTAGATAAGATTGCCCTATGGCCATGTGGACCGTGCCGCCAATTTTTTCATCGAAAAGGATATTTTTGGTAAAGCGGTCAATGTTGTAATTCGTTCCAATAGCTGCCTCTCCAAATCGCCGGGCACCCGGAATTTCGAAAATACGGTCTAAAAATTCACCCCCTCTTTTGGCTTCCCATTTTTCCACATAGCCGTCTTTTACCAAAAGGGTCACCTCTTCCACTTCGTGCCCCATATAAACGGCAGGGTAGCTGAAATGAATGGTTCCGTTTACCGAGTTTTCCACCGGTGAAGTATAGACTTCGCCGGAAGGCATATTCGTTTGCCCATCCGAATTCATCCAAAGCCGCCCTTTTGTCGAAAAGCTAATGTCAATCCCTTCGCCGTGGTAGCGAATCCTTGTTCGCTGATTCAAAAAATTCACAATTTGCTGCTGCGATTTTCGCACCTCCAGCCACATCTGCATGGGGTCATCGGCGAACAAATGACAGGCCCCAAAAACAAATTGTTCGTATTCTTCCAACGACATGCCTGCTTCCTGTGCGGCGGCCAGTGTCGGAAATTGGCAGAGATTGCGTTTCAAATCTCTCGTGGCTGTTCGTTCAAAATAGGTCTTCAACACCCCCTTTGTCGCCTCTTTTCGAATGTTGACTTTGGCGGCGTCCACATTTTGTTCTTCTCTCAAATTATAAGGGGCCCGAATGTAAAGATAGGCGTCAAATTCTTCCATTGCTTTTTTGTAGAGGGAAGGGAGGTATTGTAATTGTGCCTCCTTCGCTTCCTCCAAAAAAATGCGTCCCTGTTCCCGAAAAGTCATTTCCACTTCCACGTTGGCACCTGCTTGGACTGCTGCCCGATAGACCTCGCGAATCAACGGTTCACCCATCGTGGTACTGCTGACAAAAAGTTTGTCATCTTCCTGAATTTCAAGGCAATAGTGAACGAGGAGACGGGCGTATTTGGCTAGAATGGAATTCATGGTGGGTTTGAGTGTTTGGGTGTTCGATGAAAAACAACTGGTTAAATTTCTGAAAATTTATTGGAACGGATTGGTTTTTATGAAAAAATTTGACTCCTTCGATAAAACTTGCAGGCTGGCCAAAGCTTTATAAATTGCTCAAGTTTCGCATTAAAGAATGCGAGATATAAAATATCAGCCCAATTCAGATAACAAAATCCGGAAGAATCTATCGTTTGATTGAAAATTGAATATTCTTCATGTGTTTATAAATTTGCAACTAATTTAATATCAAATAATTACGCATTTCATTGCCAAACGCTAAGAGATTAAATTTTCATGTTCATACTCTGTGGCGATACTCCTGTGTGCTAAGCGTTCAAGGTCAGCTTCATAATATCTTTCCTTTTGCATTTTGGATTTAAGATGCCCCGTTCCGATTTTGGAGCTAGTTGGTGCTAAAGAATAAACGGGAAAACTCTCCGCAAATTGACCGGCAATGTGGGGATTGGCAATTTTTATTAGATTCAACTACTCCTGATTCAATTTCTTTACCATCGTCAAAATGGTGGCCAAAGCCACCGTCTCTCCCGTTTCATCATACACATCCACCAAAAATTTGACGATGCCTTTGGCAATGTCTTCGGCATCGCGTTTTTCCTGCTCCGTTTTTTCTTTTACCGTGAGTCGGACCGCGATGGTCATGCCCGGATAGACGGGTTTGGTGAAGCGACACTCTTCGATGCCGTAATTCAACAGCACCGGTCCTTTTTTCGGGTCCACAAATAAACCTGCCGCCTTGGAAAGTATAAAATAGCCATGCGCTACGCGTCGCTCGAAGAGGGTTCCTTCCAGGGAAGTTTCGTCCACGTGCGCGTAGAAATTGTCGCCGCTGACGTTGGCAAAATTCACAATATCCGCTTCCGTGACGGTGTGTTTGTGGGTGAAAACGGTCTCGCCAATTTCCAATTCTTCAAAATGCTTGCGGAAGACGTGGACGAGCTTTTCGGTTTGCCGGGCGCCGTATTGAAATTGATTCGTCACGGCTGTAATCATGCTTGGATGACCCTGAATAGCCGTTCGTTGCAAATAGTGCAACACCCCTCTCATGCCCCCCATTTCTTCTCCTCCTCCTGCCCGGCCGGGGCCGCCATGCGTCAGCAGGGGCAGCGGCGAACCGTGGCCGGTGTTCTCTTTGGCGCAAGCCTCGTTCAAAATCAAAATCCTGCCGTGGAAGGCCGCCGAACCGAGGACGTATTCTTTGGCAATCTTCTCATCGTTGGTGGCAATCGAACTGACGAGGGAGCCTTTTCCCATGTTGGCCAATTGAATGGCTTCTTCCAGCGTTTTATAAGGCATGATGGTGCTGACGGGACCAAAGGCTTCAATGTGATGGCATTCCAATTTGTGAAAAGGGTCGTCGTTGACGAAAAGAATGGGGGAGAGGAAAGCCCCCTTATCCTTGTCCGCACCGATGACTTCAACGTTTTCCAAATCGCCAAAAACGATTGGCATATTTTGGGAGAGCAATGCTACCCGGCGTTTGACCTCTTCCACTTGCGAGCGGGCAACCAATGCCCCCATGCGCACACCTTCTGCCTGCGGGTCGCCGATGGTGGTCTTTTCCAATTGCTTGCCGAGCGCGATTTGCACCTCCTCCACGAGCTTTTCGGGGACGATTATCCGCCGCACCGCCGTGCATTTCTGACCCGCCTTTACCGTCATCTCCTTTCGGACTTCTTTGATAAAAAGGTCAAATTCGGGAGTGCCGGGTACGGCATCTTCGCCAAGAATGGAAGCGTTCAAACTA
>CAZJYF010000128.1:0-9218 GCA_964549665.1 uncultured Saprospiraceae bacterium | reverse complement strand
AAAAGCCCAAAAAGAAAAGCTGTTGGTTGAAAAAAAGCTGGCGGAAAAAATAGCCGGCAGGATGGAAAATTTGTACGAAAAAGAAGGGGTTAGCTTGCAGGAATACGAAGTCGCGGCAGCGGAGGTGGATAAATATCTGGCAGATATTAAATTGTTGGAAACCCAATTGGAGAAGACCCTCATCAAGGCTCCGTTCAGTGGGGTGTTGGGCTTGAAGATGGTAAGTGTAGGCAATTATGTATCTGCCGGGACGCCCATTGTCCACTTGGTAAGTCTGCAACCCATTGCCCTGGAATTTTCCATCCCTGAAAAATACAGCTATCTCCTGCAAAAAGGAAGCATGGTGCAGTTTAAACTTTCCGGTTTGGAACGAACGTATTCCGCCAGAGTAATTGCCCGACAACCCCAAATCGATGCCACTACCCGCACGCTAACCCTCAAGGCTACGGCTCCGAATCCTCAAAACAAAATTCTTCCCGGCGCTTTCGCCAGCGTAGAGGTAAACCTGAAACATTACGACAAGGCAATCTCGATTCCGACCGAAGCAATCATTCCCGAATTGGGTGGCAAGAAAGTATATTTATTCAAAAACGGGAAAGCTTCTCCCGTTCAGGTCGAGACAGGCATTCGCCAAAATAAATTAATCCAAATCGTCCGTGGAATCGAAAACGGAGATACCGTCATTACAAGCGGCGTTTTGCAAATACACCCCGGCACGGAAGTCCGGTTGACAGAAATTTTAGCGGAGTGAGTTGGATCGGAAACTAAGGTCACTTAAGTGAGTCAGAATATTGGAACCAACATTTGAAATAAAAAATTAAAGTTATTCGGCGAAACAACCCATCAACGGATAAACAAGTCAAGGTATCAAACAATCAACTAACAACACATGAGTCTTTCTTCCACCAGCATCCGACGCCCCGTTCTCGCCACGGTTTTGTCTATTTTGATCGTTCTTTTCGGATTTATAGGATTCAACTATTTGGGCGTTCGGGAGTACCCAAGTGTTGACCCGCCCATTATTACCGTTTCGACGAACTACAATGGCGCCAATGCCGACATCATTGAATCTCAGATTACAGAACCCATAGAGGATGTCGTCAATGGCATTGCCGGTATTCGCTCGATTACTTCCGTGAGTAGAGATGGCCGAAGCACTATCACGGTTGAATTTGACCTCGATGTAAACCTCGAAACGGCCGCCAACGATGTGCGCGATAAGGTTTCAGGCGCCATGCGCCTACTTCCCCCTGATGCCGACCCTCCGGTAGTTTCGAAGGCAGATGCCGACGCTTCTCCCATCATCTTTTTGAATATTCAAAGCGATACCCGTTCCTTATTGGAACTCACCGACATCGCGGACAACGTTTTCAAAGAACGCCTTCAGACCATCAAAGGAGTGAGTGGAATCCGGGTTTGGGGTGAGAAACGCTACGCCATGCGATTGTGGATTGATGCCGAAAAGCTGGCAGCTTATCAATTGACTCCTTTGGACGTGAGGAATGCTCTGGCACGGGAAAATATCGAACTGCCTTCTGGCAGTGTGGAGGGTGCCAATACGGAACTCACCGTTCGGGTATCTGGCCGTCTGACTACGCCGGAAGAGTTTAACAGCATGATTCTCAAGGAAGAAAGTGGAAATATCGTTCGCTTCAGGGATATCGGAGTAGCCGAATTAGGCCCCGAAAACCTCCGAACGGTCCTGAAACGGAATGGCGTTCCGATGGTGGGTAATGCCATCATTCCACAACCGGGTTCCAACCACATCGCCATTGCTGATGAATTTTACAGGCGCCTGGAGCAAATAAAAAAAGACCTTCCCGAAGATATACATCTCGGCATTGGTTTCGATACGACCCGCTACATCAAAAAATCCATCGCAGAAGTTCAGCAAACTATTTTTGTCGCCTTCGGGCTGGTTGTCCTGATTATCTTTTTGTTTCTCAGAGATTGGCGGACGACCCTGATCCCGGTCGTGGTAATTCCCATCTCTTTAATCGGGTCCTTTTTCATCATGTATCTTGCAGGATTTTCCATCAATGTGTTGACCCTGTTGGGTATCGTGCTTGCCATCGGTTTGGTGGTAGATGATGCGGTGGTGGTTCTGGAAAATATTTATGCCAAAGTGGAAGCCGGCATGCCCCCCCTTCAAGCCTCCTTGATAGGTTCCAAAGAAATTTTCTTTGCGGTTATTGCCACCACGGTGGCATTGGTGGCGGTCTTCCTGCCAGTCATTTTCCTGAAAGGACTCACCGGACGTTTGTTCGTTGAATTTGGAATTGTGATATCAGCGGCAGTTATCATTTCCTCCTTTGTCGCTTTGACCCTGACGCCCATGTTGTCCGCTAAATTGTTGAAAAAAAGAAAAAGACAACACTGGTTTTATCGCGTGACGGAACCCTTTTTCATCGCTTTGACCAATGGGTATCGCAACTCTCTGGTGTTTTTTCTCAAAATCCGTTGGTTGGCATTCCTCATAATGATTGGTTCCGGGTTGACCATCTATTTTCTGGGTCGAAAATTGCCCAGCGAACTTGCCCCACTGGAAGACCGGAATAGCTTTCGCACTTTTTCCACCGCACCGGAAGGGGCTACTTTTGAATTCATGGACAACTACATGAACGAACTCATCGAAACAGTTATTAAAGAAGTGCCCGAGTTGGACGGATTGATTTCGGTTACGTCGCCGGGCTTCGGGGCTTCCTCTACCGTCAATTCCGGTTTTTCTTTTGCCATCCTGAAAGACCCCGAAGACCGTCGACGGAGCCAACAGCAAATCGTAGATGCCTTGACGCCACAAGTGATGGCTTTGACGCAGGCGCGCACCTTTGTTTCGCAAGCCCAAACCATCGGAAACCGACGCTCAGGCTTGCCTGTTCAATTTGTCATTCAGGCTCCCAACTTTGAAAAGTTAAAAAAAATAATGCCCAAATTTCTGGCAGAAGCCAGAAAGGACTCTACTTTCAATTTCATAGATGTCGATTTAAAATTCAACAAACCCGAACTGCGCATCAACATAAACCGCCAAAAAGCCCAGGACCTCGGCATTTCGATGCTCGACATCGCCCAAACGCTTCAATTGGGCTTTAGTGGACAGCGATTTGGCTATTTCATTATGAATGGAAAGCAGTACCAGGTCATTGGCCAAATTAACCGGGAAGGACGGAACGAGCCGGTGGATCTGCGCTCTCTTTACGTCAAAAACAGGGACGGGCAGATGATACAACTCGACAACCTGATTGGCATAGCAGAAAATACTACGCCCCCTTCTTTACACCGCTTCAACCGCTTTATTTCGGCTACGGTCTCTGCCGGTTTGGTGAAGGGAAAAACCATCGGCGACGGTATCCTCGCCATGGAAGGCATCTCTGAACGCGTCCTCGACGACACCTTCCTCACTTCGTTGACGGGCCCCGCGAAAGATTTTGTGGAGAGTTCTTCCAGTTTGCTCTTTGCTTTCCTTCTTGCCCTCGCCTTGATTTATCTGGTATTGGCCGCCCAATTCGAAAGTTTTCGCGACCCCCTGATCATCATGTTTACCGTGCCACTCGCTTTGGCAGGTGCCATTGTATCACTCTTTTATTTTGGTGAAACCCTCAATATTTTCAGTCAGATCGGCATCATCATGCTCATTGGCTTGGTTTCCAAAAATGGCATCCTCATCGTCGAATTTGCGAATCAACGCAAGCTGCAGGGCTTGAGTCGTTTGGACGCCATACAAGATGCCGCCACCGCCCGGTTTCGCCCTATTCTGATGACTAGCCTTACCACTATTTTGGGCGTTTTGCCCATTGCTCTGGCTTTGGGTGCAGGCTCGGAAAGTCGCGTCTCGATGGGGATTGCCGTCATTGGGGGCTTGCTGTTGGGTACTGTCTTGACTTTGTACGTCGTACCGGCAATGTACGCCTTCCTTTCGACCAAAAAGGTTTCGCAATTGCCAGATGATATTGAATTGATTTTGGAAGAGGAAGAAAGGGAGGTGGCGGTGTAGGAGTTCTGATTTGACAAATTTTGTAAATTTGTCAAATCTCAAAATCAAGATGCACTGCACTAGCTTTTTCCAAGTCGGCTATATCCAGTAAAAAGACTTCATCGCAAAGGCATTTATCCATTGGAAAGTGTTTTCCTTTCCGCCTGAATTGCTTAATGAAGGATGATGATTGGCGTTATTGAATCTGGTTATTTACTGCTTCCCTAACAGAATATTTTACCTTTGACCACGTGACTGTTTTTTCGAATACAATTGGGTCTGCATACTGTTCTGCATCTTCAAAATAGGTCAGACTTTTGACGATATGGAAAATTTCATCAACAGAAAAACGATGCCCCAGTTGAAGTGCCAATGCAGTACCGCCAACCAAAAAGAATGGGTCAACGATGGGAAGGGACATCAATCTTTTTAATAATCCCAATGTTCCGGGTTCACGTGCGAGTTTGTAACATCGAAATTCGGTTTTGGGGACTTCAAAAATAGTGCTGCAAAAGGATAAAGTAACTTTGTCGAGATACCGGATATGGAGGAGGGTGTTTTTTACCGTTTCTTTCCCATAGTATCGTAGCATTGCCCGAAATTCATCCAACCGCCCACGCAATGTAATTCGCCCGATCACGGATGCCCGATGTTTTTGCAGGTCAATGGTTTCTACATTGACATCCCAAAATTAGGATGGTCTGAGTTGTAATTCCATGATAGATGATTTTTCTACAAAACTACACCTTGCATTTTGAAGTTCAAAAAGTAATTTTCCGTTTAAGCAGTTTGTCGGACTGTCCAATCTACACCCTCGAACTCCTGCCCTCCTCAAAAAGAATACAACAACCCGTAGTATTCCTCCAACATCCGCTTCACGGAGAATGCTTTGCGGGTGGTTTGGATGCTGGCTTTCATCATTTTCACCCACTTCGAACGGTTGTTGTAATAGGTCGGAAGGACTTCTTCCAGCAAAACTTTGTACAAAGCATCGCGGTCGTGCGCATCGAGTTTCTTTTCGTTCTCGTTTTCATAGGCATCCCCGAACTGCCAGCCATTTACGCCATGCTCACATGCTTCGGGCCACCAGCCATCCAAGATGCTGCAATTCAAAACGCCGTTCATAGCCGCCTTCATTCCCGACGTGCCGCTTGCCTCTTTCGGGCGGCGAGGATTATTTAGCCAAACGTCTGAACCCCGGGTGAGATACCTGCCTATCGTCATGTCGTAATTTTCGAGATACACCACTGACTTGGGAAATTTCCGCATCATGGCGACCAAATTGGCGACAATCTCCTTGCCTTTATCGTCCAAAGGGTGGGTCTTGCCGGAGAAAATAATCTGGATTTTTCCTGACTTCAACAGAGGATTTATTATCTTGGATTTGCTGAAAATCAAATCGCTTCGTTTGTAGGGAACTGCCCGCCGCGAAAAGCCGATGAGGAGTTTGCCGGCATCCAATTTTACACCCGTTCGCTCCTTCACAAATCGAATCAGGGCTTTTTTATTTTTCATATGCCTTCCCCATAAATCGCCATCCTTTTTCGCAGCGCGCAGCATTTTCGGATCTACCCAGGTCGGCAAATGGATGCCGTTGGTAATGGCAACAATTTCCGAATGGCCTTTGACTTTTTTCCACATCTCGTTTGCCGTCTCGCCGTGCAACTGTGCCACTGCGTTTGATTTTTTGGAAAGGCGAAGCGCAGCAACGGTCATGTTGAAGGGGTCGCCACCAAGGCTTTTGAGCTGCTTTCGGGTTAGATTCAAATTCGCCCCCATGTATTGAAGCCGATCAATCGTGTGAGACTCATTTCCCTGAATGACAGGAGTGTGGGTGGTGAACACCACTTCTTTGCGCGTCTTTTTCCACACTTTCTCAAAAGAAACGCCCGCTTTCATTTTCTCCCGCATCAATTCAAAACCGGCAAATAAGGCATGCCCCTCATTAAAATGATAAACATCCACAGGGATGCCCAATTTGCGCAAAGCCCGCACCCCTCCAATACCCAGCACCATCTCCTGCGCCACGCGTTCTTCGCCAAACCAACCGTACAATTGCCCAGTGATCCAGGTATCTTCATTGCCTGGCACATCGGTGTCCAACAAGTACAAATCCACATTGCCGAAATCTTTGCATTTCCAAACCTTGCAGATGACCGGACGCTTCCGAATCTCCACTTTCACGGTAATACCGGTGTCTTCCAAAAATTCGTATTGGTAGTTGTGGTACGCATCGAAAGGTTGTCCATTGGCATCGATCATTTGGTCAGAATAGCCTTGTTTCCATTTTATTCCGATACCGACGATGGGGAAACCGTTGTCTTTTGCTCCTTTCAGATAATCACCCGCAAGAATGCCCAATCCTCCTGCGTAAATTTTAAAATTGCTTTCCAAACCATACTCCATGCAGAAATAGGCAACGCGGGGAAAATGATTTTTCTTTTTTGACATCAGGTTACATTTTAGATATTGGACGAAAAGATTAAGACATGAGACTTGCGAAATTGTCGACTTTTTCTTTCATCACTTGTCGGGTTGTTTTAAAATGATTGAATATTTACCAACAATGGTATCAAATTGATTAGGAAGAATTTGGAAAGGAAAGTATTCGTTCGGTTTTGGAAACATATTAAAGGAAAAAGAATGCCAAATATAGTCAGTTTTTGAAATCCCCGAATCTTTTTGAAATAGAAATCCAAACGAAGAAGCCCAAAATAAAAAATCCCAACAAAAGTACCCACGGCCATACACTCCAATCGCCTCCCAACTCAAGGGCTTCCATATTCCCAATCGGAACAAAAGCCGCCCAGAAAAGGGGATGTGCCTGCATATTGCTGCTATTAGCCAAATAGCTGCGTTTTGCCTGCCACAAAGCTGCGTCTTTGTTCATTCCGGTCTTCAGATTTTTATAAAATTTCTGCATGATTTGAGAGGTAGATTTGTCATCGATTTGCCAGAGGGTGGTGATAATGCTACTTGCGCCGGCGTAGGAAAATCCCCTGGCAAGGCTGATGATTCCCTCCCCTCTTTGCAACTCCCCCACCCCAGTGTTGCAAGCACTCAGGACCACCATTTGAGAATGCAACCGCATTTGGTACAAATCTTTGACAAAGAGCAATTCGTTTTCATTGGAATCGGGGATTTGGGTGAACGCCAGGTAGGAATATTCTCCCCACCGGTCGTTGGCAATGCCGTGAGTGGCCAGGTGCAGGACGGAATAATCTGGTGCCAAATCGAAAAAAGCCTGAAGGCTTGCAAGCGAGTCCGATAATAGTCTGCCGCCCATTATTGAGCAGATGGATTGGGCTTCTTCCTGATTGTGCTCCAATTTACCCAGTTGAATTTTCTGTAGTCCCCAGGTTGCCAAGGTCGTTTGCCCATCAAATTTTGGAGCAAAAGCCAAGAATTCGTTGGCAGCCCGATCTTTTTTTTGCTTCATTTCTTTTAGCAAAGTCGCTGAATAACTGTAACTGATTTGGAAGCGATTCAGCAGGTAGGGATGGTGGGAAAAATCGCCAAATGCTTTGGGGCGTTCCGTCAAAAGCGCTTCAAAGGGGAGATATCCCAATACTCCGCCGGGGATGATGACCAAGGATTTGCCAGTAACCATCGGTTCAATTGGTAGAAATAATACCCGGTACAAATTGTAGCCGGTGTTTGCATACTGTTGATTCCGGGAGTCAATATGGTCGTCGTCGGGATTGTAATTAATAATGTTGTTCCGGAACTCCTCCATCCAAGCTTCTAAAGGGAAATCCTTTTTAATGGAAACCACCTGAAAGTGGTTTTTAGTAATAACAAAAACAAAAACATTTTCATCTCCAACAAAATAAGAAACCATAGCCTGTCCAGGCAGGAGTAATTCTTTTTGGACTACTCCGGCCGATATGTTTTTGCTGGCGTATTTTAAATCGAAATACTTTGGAAATTTATTTTCAAAAGTATCGATGAGCGCAAAATATTTTTCTTTGAGGTCGAAAAGTCTGTTATTTAACTCGTTGATTTTATTAGAATTAGCATCCTTTCCATTTTGCTCCTCTTCAAATTGTAGTTTTTCTTTTTCGGCAATTTCTTTTTTCAAAAGCGCTTCTTTTACCAACAAACTATCCGGAAGACCCGAGAAGGCTATGGCATGAGCACCTTGTACCGCATCCCGCAAAAGGATGCTATTGCTTTGCTCGCTAAAATTAAATGCCTGCTTCCAATAAAAGAGGCTATCCGTCAATTTTTTAAGCTGAAGGCAAACGTTTATGGCACCCTCGAAAATGGGAAAGCTGTTTTGGAATAAAATTTCTTTGGAGACTTCTTCTTTGTAACTCGTCTTGACAAAATGGGTATAACGAACCGCAAGCTGATAAATCTCCAAGGCCTGGAGCAAGAAGGAAGAATCGCCCGTCCGTTTATATTTTTTTGTCAAAAAACCAGCAAAATCTTTTAGGACGTCAAGAAAATCCGGAGCTGAATTTACCGATTCGAAATCTTCGCTTTCCCAACGACTAAAATTCAGGGCAGACAAGGCTTTTTGAAAATAAATTTCCGCTTCATCGAAATTGTCCGATTCCATAAAACAAGCCGCAATGATTTGGTAGGCCGTGGCTAGTCGAGGTTGAATTGGATTGTCTTTCTCCAAAATAAAAACCGCTTTATTCAAAAGCTCCAAGGCTTTTGAGTAGTTGGCATTTTGGAAATAGCTTTCGCCAAAATTTATGTAAAATGGAGCCATTTGAACCGCATATTCAGAAAACCTTTTTTCCAAAACCGGAAAGGCTTTTTTATAATACAATATGGCGGAGACATGGTCTCCTGCGTCGTCGTAGGCGTTGGCTAAATTGACGTACAGAAACCCGATTCTGAAATGGTCAGGGCTTTGTTTTTTTAACCGAATAGCAAGTGCTTTTCTCAGATTCTCCAATGCCTTGTCATAAACTCCCATATTCCGAAAGGTGCTTCCCAATCCATTATAAACTTCGGCTAATTTGAGTTGATTAAGCCCTGGTATTTTGGCGAAAACGGCCTTGGACTTGTTGTAGAAATTCAATGCCTCTCCAAAAATACCGTACCTCCGGTAACTGTGTCCGAGGTATAAATAAGTATTGGCGACACCCAAACCTTCTTCTCCCTGGCATTTTAAATAAATTTCCAAGGCTTTCTTAAATTTTAGAATACCTTTCTCGTGCTTGGCTTGACGAATCAAGTGGAGCGCAACTTTGAACAAGCTGTCAGCCACTTCCGCATTCAAATTTTGGCA
>CAZJYF010000127.1:0-9226 GCA_964549665.1 uncultured Saprospiraceae bacterium | reverse complement strand
ACTCTTGTTTGCTGCAAAATGATTTCGGAAAGCCACACCAAATAAGGGTTTTTCTCCTCCTTCCAGGGCATAGGGCGGTGGTTTCCAGAGAACCATTCCATCAATTTTTTCGAAAAAAATTGCTTTCTCATCATCAATCTTACGTCAAAAGACTGACTTTTCAATTTTTCTTACAAATAAAAACCATTTCCTCTCGGTCCAATCTGCATTTTTCAATCACTGCATCGGGCAAACTTTTTGCAAAAGCGTCTGGTTCCACTTCAAATCCCACCGATGCAATTCGGTCGGGAAAATCTTTTCCGAAAAGTCGGCATCGGTCGCTCTGTCCATAAACTTTTTTTCTTTCCGCCGCCGAAGATACTGCCTCGTTTTCCAGGGTATGCGGAATGTCCACCGGATTGTCCAAAACGATCATATAACCACCCGGTTGGAGGATGCGAAATAGCTCCTGCAGTGCCTGCCGGTCATCGCGAACATGAGCCAACACATGGGAGCAAAAAATCACCGAAAAGGAAGCATCGGGATGGGGAATGTCCATGATGTCGAAATGTTGCATAGCGAGTGCGGAATCTAGGTCGGCGCTGAGGAATTCGATATTCGGTTGGCGTTTAAGATGTTCCTGAGTGCTGTATTCCGGTGCAAAGTAGAGAACCCGGTGGGGCTGGTCGTAAATGTCTGTCCGGGCTTTCAGATAAAGCAGTAACAACCGGTGTCGCTCCACCACCCCGCAACCCGGACAAACGACATCCGGGCGGGCAAAAGAACCTTCTTTCATCGGCAAAAACGCCCTGTAATTTTTCTCGCAACAGGGGCAATGATACTTGCTGCCGCGATAGCACCATCCCCTCAGATGGAGAAAGCGTTTCCGCATCTCCCAGCGAATAGAAGCAGGTAACAAGTTTTTTAAAATCCGTTTCATTGCTAACAGATGAAGGGGTAAAACCAAGATTTTACCGCTGGTTCCGTGGGCGAAATTATCGCTAAATTTGGTGGGAGCGAAAAAATACCGCTACTTTGTGTCGATGCCAGCGAAAGCCGAATATAGCCTATTCTGCAAAGCCCGAGAGGATTTGCCCGTCTTCGCACAAGATTGGTATTTGGATGCCGCCTGCGAAGGTGGAAATTGGGAGGTCGCGATGGTAAAAGAAGGCGGGAAAATCGTGGCTACTCTGCCGTATTTTTTGAAAAAAAAAGGCATCTTTCGATACAGTACCATGCCGCTGCACGCCAAGCATCTCGGTCCCTATTTGATTCCCGAAAAGCGTATTTTGAAGTTGGAACACAAACTTTACGACGCCCTAATAGCCCAATTGCCGAAGCTCAATTATTTTGAGCAGGATTTTCACCCCTCCGTCACCAATTGGCTGCCTTTTTTTTGGTGCGGTTTCCAGCAAACTACTCGCTACACCTACCTGTTGGAGGGTTTGAGCGATTTGGAAAGGGTGTATTCCAACTTCAACCGCAACATTCGGCGGAATATAAAAAAAGCCGAAAAGCAGCTTCGCATCACCTCCGATTTCCCGTTGGAAACATTTTATGAAATCAATAAAATGAGCTTCGCCCGGCAGGGCATCCCCATCTATTTCACCTTCGAACAGCTTCAAAAACAAGACGAAGCATTGGTGAAACACCAAGCCCGGAAACTGTTTTTTGCCATTGATGAAAACCATCGAATCCATGCGGCTTCGTATTTAATTTGGGACAAACAGCGCAGCTATTACCACCTCGCCGGAGAAAATCCCGCTTTTCGGGGCAGCGGCGCGAGCATCTTGCTCACCTGGAATGCCATCCAATTCACCGCAAAGGAATTGGGTTTGAGAGTCTTTGATTTTGAGGGAAGCATGTTGCAACCGATTGAAAGAATACGCCGGCAGTTCGGAGGATTGCAGCAAGCATATTTTCGAATTTGGAAGTATAATTCCAGTTTATTCCGCCTGATAAATTTGCTGAAAACAGCACAAAAAAATTAGTTGCCGGAAGTCTTATGAAAGATTTAAAAGGGTCGGCAATATTCTATCGATCCTCCATAAATTTTGCATGAGTCATATTTCGTCCCTAACGGGACTTTTAGAAATTCGAAAACAGTGCCGTTAGGCACGGAAATATCGGTAACCAACCACCGCAGCATTTTGTCTAGTCCCATTAGGGACGAAATATGAGCTTCCAAAAGATATGGGGTCAATAGTCTGCAATTTTGCCTCCTATCAGGTACCCGCCAAATCACACCTTAATTTTCAAAAGAGGCTAATATAGCCAAAATGAATTTTTGGGTTTCTAAAATCCAAGGCATTCCCTTGCTGACTGCCCACGGCCATGCTAATTCCAAAAATACCGGCGCTGGTTTCGAAGGAAGTTCCCAAGCCGAAGCCGAAGGGTTTGTCGAAGACTCGTTGGGTAGCAGTTCGGTTTTCGGTGTAGGCAAAGTCGCCGAAGAGGTAGAAAAAAGAGTTGGTGTTGAGCAAAAAGCGGTATTCGAGGGTGAGGACGGTGAAGAGGGTCGAAAAGATAGACTCCTCGTCGAAGCCGCGCAGGAGGCGATTCCCGCCGATTCGATACTGTTCGTTCTGATAAATGGGTTTTTCTGAGATGATCACCCCTCCCTCCAGGGCAGTTTTTATCGCACTTCTTCTCCTCAAGGGGAAATAATGGGCTAGCCTCCCGTCTAATTTGTATTGAAAGGTTTTCAAATTGAGGGTGTCGTAAAAACTTTCATTGACCTTCAAAATGCTCTGGTTGCGGCGGATTTTCTTAAATCCCGCGCCACCCCGCAGGTAAATGCTCCACCCCCGGCGGGGATTGAAGCGATAGTCCAATTTCTGCCAGGAAAATTCCAACCCGAAGGAAGAATTGCTGACATCCAGGGTCGAAGGGAACTTGCCCCGTTTGACGGCAAGCGTATCCACGGTAAGTACATTGGTGAACGCGTTGTTCCAAAAGGCTTTCAAATAATTGCCGCCTTCAAAAAGGTATTGGACTCCAAAGTCGAATGCCACGTTGGAATAGGTGGTGTCGAGTTTAAATTGATTGAATTTCAGGTCTATGCCGAAAGGAAGATTTAGAATGTAGGGGTAGGCGAATTGTAACGCCAATTCCTGCGTTTCGGGGCGCAAATGGTCAAAGGAGAAATATATTTTTTCACCCAAACCGAATTGATTGTGCATCTCGGCTTTGAGGTTGCCGGTGAGAAGAAGGCTGCTTTGGTTGCTGCCACCACTGCTACCCGGCAACACGCCAATTAGAAAATCAAAGCGGCTCGCTTTTTTCTTTTCGAGATAGAGGTTGACCGTTGCTTTATCCTCTTCGAAGGTAATGTTGGCATTTCGCGTTTCCTTCAAAAAGGGCAGTTCCCGGAGGCGGTTTCTCACTTTGAGCACCTTGCTTTTGCTGTAAAGCGAACCTTCCTTCAGTCCCAGATAATTTTTCAGGTAGGTGTCTGAAATTTTAGCCTTGCCCTCTACATTGATGCTATCGAGGAACACGGGCTTCCCCTTTTTCATAAAAATTTGGGCAGCGATGGTTTCCCCTTCGATTTGCAAACTATCGAGCCAAACGGAGGCAAAAGGGAAGCCGTTGTTTTCGCCATAATCCAAAAGTTTTTCCTGCAGGTCTCTGACTTCCAGGTAATTAAAAGGTTTTTTTTGATAAAGCCTCTCCCGGAATCCTACCTGGTCGAGGAAAGCCAGTTCGATGTTTCCATTGGACAAATTAGCCCATTTGTATTGCTTGCCCACAAATAAAAAGGCGGTGACTAAACTGTCCTTCTTTGCGAGGCTGTCAACGGAAGCTTCCAGATAAGCCTTGCCTTGTAATTGGAAAAGTATGCTTTTTAATTCACCCACTAAACTGATCGAATCGGGAAAGGCACTTTTAAATTTGACATTCTTTTTTAGGAAGGATGCCTCTTTGTCAATGGGCTGTAATTTCAAAAAATAGAAATTTTGCCCGATGCCTTTCTGAAGAAAAAAGAGGCAGCATGCAACGACAAAAAACCGGAACCCGTGGACCCAGTAGTACCCGAAAAATGGGAGGCAAGCAGGAACATTCCGTCCACAGCAAACAATCCGATTTTTGTAAAAGTGCATCATGCCGATAATTCAAACGCAATGATCTCACTTTTCCATGTAAATGGAAGCTTTGTTAAAGAACGGATTCTAAAGGTAAGGGTATTTGCAAAAACAACCTGCCCTTTTTTAACCCATTAATTGTCGGTGTGACTTCAAGTCACGCCTCCAATAGGTACAGCCACGCGCTACAAATGCCGTTCGGCATGATAAGAGGAGCGAACAAGCGGTCCACTTTCGACAAAATCGAAGCCCTTTTGCAAGCCAATAGCTTTGTATTCGGCAAACTTATCGGGATGAACAAACTCGGCTACTTCGAGGTGCATTTTCGTCGGCTGCAGGTATTGTCCGATGGTCAGAACGTCGCAGCCGTGGGCTATCAGGTCATCCATGATTTGCAAGACTTCTTCATCCGTTTCACCAAGCCCTACCATGAGACCGGATTTGGTGCGTTTGCCAAATTTTTTGGTGCGGCTGATTTGCTCGAGGCTTCGGCTGTAGTTCCCCTGTGGGCGCACTTTGCGATAAAGTCGCTCCACCGTTTCCATGTTGTGGGAAACGATTTCCTGCCCCGCGCTAATCATGTGTTCCAAGGCCGGCCATGTGGCTTTGATGTCGGGGATGAGTGTTTCGATAGTCGTTTCAGGAGATAGTTCTTTTACGGCACGAACGGTTTGGTGCCAAATTTCTGCGCCCCGGTCTTTCAATTCATCCCGGTTGACCGAGGTGATGACGGCATGTTGGACACGCATCAAGCGAATGGCTTCGGCCACCCGCAGGGGTTCACCTTTATCGTATTCTTGAGGGCGTCCGGTTTTTACGGCACAAAAGGAACAGGAACGGGTGCAGGTGTTGCCTAATATCATAAAAGTAGCTGTACCGGCGCCCCAGCATTCGCCCATATTAGGGCAACTACCACTTTGGCAAATGGTGTGCAAATTGTATTGGTCAACGAGTGAGCGGACCTTTTTAAAATCCTCCCCAATCGGCAATTTCACGCGCAACCAATTGGGTTTTCTCCGCCTCGGTTCTTTTTTCTCAACAAGAGGAATATCAATCATGTCGCGATAAGATTTTATTCTGATTATTTATTTGCGAAAAGCAGCTTTTGATGAAAATCTTGCAAATTTAGAGGATTGGCGGGGAATAGGCAAGCGATTTAGTAACGCTTGCCAAATAGAACGTTTACGAAAAAATTGATAAAATACGGATTGTTTTCAATATCGTTCACTTCGACCATAATAGGGACTTTTTCGGTGAAAACATCCAGCATGGCACCGACCTCGATGGCTTTCAAATATTCGTCGAAAGCGCCCCAATCGAAATGAACGGCGAAGGAACCATGAACGCCGGGCACAGGAGAGAGTTCGCTCAATCCTTTTGTCCATCCGGATGCGCCGTAAATTTGCCAAATATCAGTGAAGCGGTCGTGGTTCTCCTTGGAATATTTTGTGGTTACCGGCAGGCTGTTTGGAGAGCCATCAACCGGGAACAATTCCAGGTAGTAGGGTTTTAAAAGCCCAAGGGAAAAACCTCCTTCATAAACAATGCCGATAGCAGCACCCTTTCGTTTTGCCTTTTCCGAAAAATAGCGTTTCTTGCCAATTCCGGCTCTCAAAACATAAAAGTTGTTTCGTTTCCCAAATTTGAATGATTTGGAAACCTTGCCCGTAATGGTGCTAGGAAAATCGAAACTTTGACGAGTTTCTTTAGGGTGATGAATTTCCCCAATGTCGAAGTGAAGAAAGGTAGTTTGGTTATATTCTTTCATCTTTCCCAAATCGAGTCCAATGGCGAATCCATTGGTGTGAATTTTGACACCAACAGCGAATTCCTGGTTGTAAATAATTCCTTTATTCCCACCGTCTGCCGCCTGAGGTTGAAATTCATTTTGGGCTGAAAGATAAACGACACCTGAAAACAGAAACGCAATGGTGTAGATTATTTTAACCATAATTTTAGTGTCTTGAAAAGGTAACAGGCTGGTTTCTCACTAATATTCTCATAAATTTAAGAAATTATGAGGACAAATGACAACCGAATTGCAAATTAACAACTAATAATCCCCCAAAAATTGAATCGGCAACCGGCTTTGTTATTCTTTTGACAATAAGATTGCTAAAATAGCGCTGTGTGAAGTTGTGATTCGTTTGGTTTTTGAAAGTTAAATTTTTTAATGCCTACACAATTAACCGTTTTTTCAAAAAAGGAATCCCCACGCCTTCAATATGTGTTGGAGGTGCTATTGAGTCAACTCCTGGGTTTGAATTTTCAGCTCGTCTGTGACTGGGCATCTTTTAGGAATGCGCTCAAGCCAAAGATAAATTACGGCGGGGAAAGGGTATCGGCTGATGCAATTAACATTCCGGCTCATTCTCTTTTGTTCGAAAAGGGTATTGCTAATCCATCCGTCCGTCTTTTTGAGCATTCCGGCTTGCCGGCTTTCTTTAAAGTTGAGGCAAATGACACCGATTTGCCGTTTGATCTTTTTGCGATGTGCTTCTATTTGATCAGCCGCTACGAGGAGTATTTGCCGTTTGCGGATGACCGGCATGGGCGATTCACCGCTCAACAAAGCGTTGCATTCCGAGGGGGGTTTCTCCGGCAGCCTTTGGTAAATCAATGGGCACAAAAACTAAAGGACTTACTGAACGCAAAATTCCCCGGTCTCCCCTTTCCTTCCCTAGAATATTCTTTCCAACCCACCTATGATGTTGATATGGCATGGGCTTACCAACACAAGGGTTTCCTCAGAACCGTCGGCGCTTATTTAATGGATATTAAACAATTGGATCTCAGCACCCTAGCCGATCGGAGGAACGTTCATTTTTTTAATAAAAAAGATCCCTTTTACAACTTTGACTATTTGGATGAATTGCGGGAGAAACACAAATTACAGCCGTTGTATTTTTTCTTGCTGGGAAATTATGGGAAATGGGATAAAAATATTCCGCACACCAATTCCTCTTTTAGGAAATTGATTTACCTGATTCATCAGCAATATCCGTTGGGCATTCATCCTTCGTATGGGTCCAATTATCGAAAGGATGGATTCGAAATAGAAAAAGAACGACTGGAAAATATCACGGGAGTGCGGGTCACCAAAAGCCGGCAGCACTTTTTGATATTGCGCTTCCCAACGACCTACCGGAAACTACTTGCAGCGGGAATCAGAGAAGATTTCACAATGGGCTATGCCGCTGAGATCGGCTTTCGTGCTAGCATGACAATGCCTTATTTTTGGTACGATATGGAAGAGGAAAGAAGAACGGATTTGCTGATTCATCCTTTTCAGGTGTTGGATGTTACCTTGCAACAATATTTAAAACTTTCGCCACAGGAAGCGATGGCTGAAGTATTGCCCCTCATCGAGGCAGTGAAGGAAGTTGGAGGTGTTTTTTCAACGATTTGGCACAACAGCTCTCTTTCAGATGAGAAGGAGTGGACAGGTTGGAAGGGGGTCTATGAAGCAATTGTTGAAGCAGCAAAAACGGCTTGACTGGAGATGTTTATTTTCTTCCGGCGGTTGGTTTTATTATTACTTCTGTCAAATAAAACTTTATCAGAAAAAATACATTCGAAAAAATCTAAAATGAAAATTTTCCTAACTGGCGCTTCCGGCTTCATCGGCGGGGCTGTTGCCACAAAGTTTAAAGATAAACACGAAATACTCGGCATGGCCCGCTCTGAAAAATCTGTAGCGAAGGTCAAGTCATTGGGTATCCGGCCGGTCCGGTCGGCTTTGAATGAAGTAAAATTAGAAGACATCAAAGATTGTGAAGCGGTTATCCACTCCGCCGCTTTTGTAGAACAATGGGGCTCGCGAGCGCAATTTTGGAAAATAAATGTAGAAGGCACTCGTCAACTATTGGAGGTGGCGAGGGCTGCCGGAGTGAAACGTTTCATCCACATCGGAACGGAAGCGGCTCTTTTTTACGGGCAGGATATGATTGATATCGATGAATCCTACCCCTACCCGAAGCGCTCGCCTTTTTTGTATTCCGAAACGAAAAAGGAAGCGGAAAAACTCGTCCTTGCCGCAAATAAAAAGGGCGTTTTTGAGACCATTTCTGTTCGTCCGAGAATGGTGTGGGGCCCAGGCGACCAAACCTTTTTGCCTGAGTTGAAAAAAGCCATTCAAAAAGGAGCATTCCTTTGGATTGACGGCGGAGAGGCGAAAACCAGCAGCGTTTACATTGACAATTTGGTAGCGGGAATTGAGTTGGCCTTGAAAAAAGGAAAAGGAGGCAATGCCTATTTCATCACGGATGACGAGATTCATACTTTTAAATATTTTTTCACGCAATACCTTGGAACACAGGGAATTGCTCCTCCAGATAAAAATATTCCGGGCTGGTTGGCGAGAAGTATAGCCTACGCATTGGAAATCATTTGGCGAACCATAGGCTTGAAGTCAGCTCCACCAATCACCCGTTTTGCCGCCAATATTACTTCCAGAACCGGTACCATCAATATTTCCAAAGCGAAAAGAGAATTGGGTTATCAGCCCATCGTGACGGTGCAACAGGGAATGAAAGCGATGCGAAAGGAATAACCCCTCTTCTGCTTTTTAAAATTGGTTCATTAGCAAATTTTTAACCTTTTTACAGGTTCAACCAATAGGTCACCTTCGCCACGATGGCGCGGTTTTTTGGCTTCAAGCCATCCGGGAAGTAATTGTCGGTATAGACGAGGAAAAAATCGGAAACGGGTTTGAAACGCCATTGCAGGCGGGCGTTGATGTTGATGTTTTCAATTTGATTGTTGTATTGGAGGAAGGTGGTGAGGAACAGTTTTTTGGAAAACGTCAGGTCCATGCGGGGGCCAATTAGGAAGATGGAGGTAGACTGGAAGGGGTCATCGAGTTTGATGTAATTGTAATTGTAATTTACGGAAATGGAACCAAAGGGTTGGTAGCGGTAGGTGAAACTCCCCTGCATGCCCGCCCGGAAACCATTGAAAAACTGACCGAAACTCGGGCGAACATTAAAGAAGAACTTTTTGCGTCGGTCGGAACTGTAGAAGCCATTCACGCTGGTGTAGTGGTAATCTGTTCCGGCTGCAAGGAAGATGGAATCAGCTTGTTTTCTGGTTGGGTCAAAGTCTCTAAAAAGAAAGATGTAATCGTCTTGAAGGCTTACGCGGGCACGGGCGTTGTCTTGGAA
>CAZJYF010000126.1:0-9227 GCA_964549665.1 uncultured Saprospiraceae bacterium | reverse complement strand
AAACACCTTTTATTTTTTTGACAATTTACCTTGACCCGAATGATGAATGGCATCTAGGATGCCATTCTTTTTTTTTGACAATTTCCTCCCTATTATTTTCAAATCAGGATTAGGGTGGTCAAAAAGATTACTCAAATTTTGGCATAAGAGCACGTAGATGAAACCAACAAATACCTACGAATCAGACAATTGCTGCTTGCTCGATAGGAACCAATTTAACGATACCCATTTTATTAATGGCTTGGAGGTATGCTCTTATGGAGGCCGTGATGATGTCGGTATCTACTCCAAAGCCGTCAAAAGGTTTGCTTTTATAGCAGACCCGGACGTGCACTTTCGCCGTATCATAGCTTCTGTTGATGTTCGATTGGACCAGAAATTCTTCCAAATCAATCCTTTCTTTGAGAATGGCATCAACCGCCCGCATGGCCGCATTGACGGGACCGTTTCCGGTTTCGCTAGCTCGGTGCAACTTCCCGTCAATCAATAATTCTACGGTAGCAACGGGGGAAAGAGGGTCTCCGCAAACAACCTGCAAGCGTTTTAATTCTATAGTAGCCTGACTAACTTTTCCCTCCATCATCACAATCAAATCTTCGTCAGAAAGGTCCTTTTTCCCATCGGCAAGTTTGAGAAATTTTGCGTAGGCATCTGCAAGTTCTTCTTTTTCCAGGGGATACCCCAAACGTTCTAGGTGGTGTTTCAGCGCAGCTTTTCCGCTTCGTGCGGTGAGAATTATAGAAGAATTAGGTACGCCAACATCTTCCGGCGCTATAATCTCGTAATTGGCGCGATGCTTCAAAACGCCGTCCTGATGAATGCCGGAGGAGTGGGCAAAGGCGTTGCGGCCCACGATGGCTTTGTTGGGCTGAACCGGCATGCGCATCATTTTTGAAACCAGCAAGCTGAGGGGATAAATTTTGCGGGTCTGAATGCCCGTTTCAAAGTTCATATGCTTGTGGGTTTTTAAAATCATGGCAACTTCTTCGAGGGAAGTATTCCCCGCCCGTTCGCCGATGCCGTTGAGGGTAACTTCCACTTGCCGGGCGCCGTTTTGGACGCCGGCGATCGTATTGGCGGTCGCCATGCCCAGGTCGTTGTGACAGTGGCAGGAAATGACCGCTTTATCGATGTTGGCAACATTTTCTTTTAGGAAGCGGATTTTCTGACCGTAATCTTCGGGCAGGCAGTAGCCGGTCGTATCTGGGATATTCACCACCGTAGCTCCAGCAGCAATCATCGCCTCAACCATGCGGGCAAGGAAAACCTTGTCAGCCCTTCCGGCATCTTCTGCGTAAAATTCTACATCTTCGACGAATTTTTTGGCATATTTTACAGCGGCCACCCCTCGCTCAATTATTTTTTCCCGGGTGCTTTGGAATTTGTATTTGATGTGATAATCCGAAGCGCCTATGCCGGTATGGATACGCTTTCTCTTGGCGTATTTTAAAGATTCTGCGGCAACCTCGATGTCCTTTTCTACTGCCCTGGTAAGGGCGCAGATGACCGGATATTTTACAGCCCTGGAAATTGCTACAACGGATTTGAAATCGCCGGGGCTGGAAACTGGAAAACCCGCTTCGATGATATCCACTCCTAAGGCTTCGAGTTGTTTTGATATTTCGACTTTTTCCTGCATATCTAATTGACAACCAGGAACCTGTTCACCATCGCGGAGGGTGGTATCAAAAATGAAAATTTTGTTTGCCATAATAAATTTGTTTGATTTTAATAGTTTGTTTTGCTGTGTTTACTATAATGGCGAATAAAGTTATAGAAGAAAAAATCAAAAAGTTTTTTCCTTTTGTTTAACATCTTAAGGCTCTTTAAATTAAGGTAGGAACCGCCATCATGGTCGAAATTTGGTCCAATACCTTTTGACCGATAGCATCTGTTCCTAGGATTTTTTCTTTCGGGGTTGAATTTTCTGCAATGTCTGCGGTGCGGTAACCATTCTTCAAAACGCGATCAACGGCCATAATCACCGCTTCGCTTTCTTCCCTCATATCGAAAGCATTATCGAGCATTAAAGCAACCGAAAGGATGGTGGCCAAGGGGTTGGCAATGCCTTGGCCTGCAATGTCTGGGGCCGAGCCGTGTACCGGTTCGAACAAGCCTCCCTTTTCGCCTACTGAAGCGGAAGGAAGCATACCCAATGACCCGGTTATTTGAGATGCTTCATCCGTCAGAATATCGCCAAACATGTTTCCGGTTAGCACCACGTCAAACTGAAGAGGGTTGCGAATCAATTGCATTGCCGCATTGTCGATAAACATGTGAATCACCTTTACTTCGGGATAATCTTTGGAGACTTCCTGCACCACCTCGCGCCACAATCTCGAAACCTCCAAAACATTTGCTTTGTCAATAGAATGGAGAATTCCCTTTCGTTTCGAAGCGGCTTCAAATGCGCGAAGGGCAATTCGCCGGACCTCTTTTCGGGAGTATTCCATTGTACTGACAGCCACTTCGCCGTTTTCTTTTCGTCCACTTGGCTTGCCAAAATAAATGCCCCCGGTCAGTTCTCGATAAAAAAGAATGTCCACGCCTTTCAATAATTCGGGTTTAAGACTTGAAGCTTGCAACAATTCATCAAATATTTTGATGGGACGGATATTTGCGTAAAGTCCCAATTCTTTTCTGATTTTCAACAATCCCTGTTCCGGCCGAACTTTCAGCGTGGGGTCATTATCATACATAGGGTCTCCCACCGAGCCGAGAAGAACGGCATCGGCTGCCTTGCATTTTTGCAAAGTTGAATCTGGCAAGGGGGAACCCGTCAATTCGATGGCACTGTGTCCTATCAAACCCTCCTCAAATTCAAATTCATGGGCAAAGCAGGTTCCGATAGTTTTCAAAATCCGCGCACCCCAAGCCGTTACTTCTTTTCCAATTCCGTCCCCGGCAAGGAGGACAATTTTCTTTTTTTCCATTTGCTGTGAAATAGTTGATATCTAAAGCTGCACAATGAATTCACAAAGGATTATATTTTTTCTTTGCGGAACGATGTGTTTCTTTATGGTTCTCTGTCAGATAGTTTTTAATCAAAAAATCAATAAATTGCTATGTATGTTTTTTTTCGTACTCCTCAATTGCTTCCTTTTGGGCCAGGATGTAATCAATATCGTCGTAGCCTTTTAGCAGGCAAATCTTTTTGTAGAGATTTATTTCAAAGGAAGTTTCCATGGTTGTTCCAGGCACCTTCAAGACTTGTTTCTCCAAATTGATAGCAACTTCGGTTTTCGGATTTGCGTCAATTTTTTCAAAAAGTTGTTGTAAAAAAGAGGCTTCCACCTGAATGGGCAGAATGCCGTTGTTGAGGGCATTGCCTTTGAAAATATCAGCAAAAAAGCTTGAAATTACCACCTTGAAACCATATCCGCCAATAGCCCAGGCAGCGTGTTCCCGACTAGAACCACAGCCAAAGTTTTTCCCGGCCACCAATACCACGCCCTTGTATTTGGGGTCATTTAGAACGAAATCCGGATTTGGAGTACCGTCACTTCCATACCGCCAATCTCTGAAGAGGTTTTCGCCAAATCCTTCCTTGGACGTCGCTTTCAAAAAGCGGGCAGGAATGACTTGGTCGGTATCAATATTGTCGACCGGAAGCGGCACACAAGAAGACCTGATAGTATTAAAATTCATTTTGATTTACGATTTACGCCAAATGGCTGCTCACAATAATTCTCTTACGTCGGTGATTTCGCCCGTTACGGCTGCTGCTGCTGCCATAATAGGACTTACCAAAAAAGTGCGGGAACCCGGACCTTGCCTCCCTTCAAAGTTGCGGTTTGAGGTGGAGACACAATATTTTCCGGAAGGCACTTTATCTTCATTCATCGCTAGGCAGGCAGAACATCCCGGCTGCCTCAAATCAAATCCGGCTTGCTGAAAAATCTCGTGCAAACCCTCCTCTCTGGCCTGAGCTTCGACTTTTTTTGAACCTGGAACAATCCACACGTTTACCCCGTTGGCCTTCTTTTTGCCTTGGACAAAATCGGCAACAAGCCGCAAGTCCTCAATCCTCGAATTGGTGCAGCTTCCGATGAAAACGTAGTCAATTTTTTTGCCCAAAAGAGATTGTTGTTCTTCCAGCCCCATGTAGGAAAGGGCTTTTTCCATGTCCATTTTGCTACTGTTTTTGGCGATTTTCGGAATATTCTGAGAAATGCCAATTCCCATTCCCGGGTTGGTTCCGTATGTAATCATGGGTTCGATGGCTGCAGCATCAAAAACATATTCCGCGTCGTAAGTGGCCCCCTCGTCTGTCGGAAGCGTTCGCCAATAGGCAACTGCTTTTTCCCAATCTTCTCCCTTTGGGGCCTGTTCTTTTCCTTTGAGAAATTCGAAGGTGGTCTCATCAGGTGCAATCATGCCGCCTCTTGCCCCCATTTCGATGCTCATATTGCAGATGGTCATGCGGGCTTCCATCGAAAGTGAACGGATGACAGACCCACAATATTCAACGAAATAACCTGTGCCACCGGCTGCGGTGATTTGAGAAATGATATACAGGATGATGTCTTTCGACAAAACCCCTTTGCCCAACTTTCCGTTAATTTCAATTTTCATGCTTTTGGGCTTGTATTGAAGCAGGCATTGAGTGGCCAAAACCTGTTCTACCTGGCTGGTTCCTATGCCAAAAGCAATGGCGCCAAAAGCGCCGTGGGTGGAGGTATGACTGTCTCCGCAAACGATGGTCATGCCCGGTTGGGTGAAGCCTAATTCAGGTCCGATGACATGCACGATTCCCTGCTTTTGGTGCCCTAAATTGTAAAGTTCAACTCCAAACTCCCGGCAATTTTTTTCGAGTGTCTCGACCTGAAATTTAGAAAGCAGGTCTTCGATTGGCAAATGTTGATTTTTCGTCGGTACATTGTGGTCGGCAGTGGCGGTGGTTCGGTCAGGGCGCGCCACGGGCAAACTGCGTTCCCTCAACCCGTCAAAGGCCTGCGGAGAAGTTACCTCGTGAATGTACTGACGGTCGATGTATAGTAAATCGGGATAACCTTCTTCTCCTTGGACAAGATGCTCATCCCAGATTTTCTCAAAAAGTATTTTTGGTTGTTTAATTTTCATCGAAAAAATTTAATCTTTGTGGTCTAGCATACTTTTGGAAAACACCAAATTGTGAATTTAACAACAAGTCCTTTCCTCCAAATTTCCAATTTTATATAAAACTACTATTCAGGCGTTTTTAAAGGGAACTAAATGTTGGCAACATTACGATTGTCAAAACAGAAATATTTTTTTTTAAATATTTGATAACCAATAAATTATAAAAAAACAACTACAATGCCCAGCGTACATACCGACCAACTTTTTAAATTAATTAAGACCCTATCCAAATCGGAGAAACGAACATTTAAACTTTATGTAAACCGGATTCAGGGGGTCGAAACGGCGAAGTTTATCCAGTTGTTTGATGTACTTGACAAGCAGAAAAAATACGACGAAGAAGCCGTTTTCAAAAAGATTCCAAGCATCAAACGAAGTCAATTGTCCAATTTAAAACGGCATCTAACGAAGCAGCTTCTAACGAGCCTACGACTCATTCACATTTCAAAAAATATTGACATTGAAATTAGAGAACAGCTCGATTTTGCCATTATATTGTACGGCAAAGGACTCTTTTTGCAAAGCTTGAAAGTATTGGACAGGGTGAAAAATATAGCGTTAGAATCCCACCAGGATTTGCTGCACCTGCAAATTATAGAATTCGAAAAGATGATTGAAGCGCGGCATATTACCCGAAGCATAAAAAACCGGGCAGAGCAATTGACGGAAGAATCGGAGCGGCGAGGCAAAGTTGTTTTCAATACCGTTCATCTATCCAATTTAGCTCTGAAAATGTACGGCTTCTACATCAAAATCGGGCATGTTCGGGATGAAAAAGAGACGCGGGAGGTCCAGGCTTTTTTCAAAGCCAACCTGCCGAAAAATATCGAATACGAGCAAATGACCTTTTTTGAAAAAATTTATTATTACCAGGCGCATGTATGGTATTATTATACGCTGCAAAACTTTCCACAACACTACCGCTATGCTCAAAAGTGGGTGAACCTGTTCGATGAACATCCAACGATGGTCAACCAAGACCCCGGCTTATATATGCGGGGATTGCACAATTTATTGACGGCGTTGTTCTACACTTCCCACTATCAAAAATTTTGCAAAAGCCTCGAAAAATTGGAGGCATTTTATGACGAACAGTTCGAATCTCTCAACACTAATTCCAAAATTCTCGGATTCCTATATGTCTTCACGGCGAAAATTGACAAGCACTTTATGGAAGGCAGTTTTTCGGATGGTTTGGCATTGGTTCCCCCACTTGAAAAGCTATTGAAAAAATATGAAATTTATTTGGACAGCCACCGCATTATCGTTTTTTATTACAAAATCGCCTGCCTTTATTTTGGGAGTGGCGATAATGGTCATGCCATCGATTACTTAAATAGAATCCTTAATTTTAAGGCGGGTAAATTGCGCGAGGACATTCAAAGCTATGCCCGTATATTGCACCTCATTGCCCATTACGAACAAGGTCATTACAATTTGTTGGAATATTTGATTAAATCCGTTTACAGGTTTTTGAAAAAAATGGAGGAATTAAATGTGGTTCAGAGGGAGATACTGAAATTCTTGAAAAGGGAATTGTACAGCGATCCCCATCGGCTTCGGCAGGCTTTTGTGGTTCTCAAAACCAAATTGGAAAAACTAAAAGAGCATCCGTTACACGGACGTTCCTTCCTTTATTTGGATATCATCTCTTGGTTGGAAAGTAAAATTGAGAACAAATCGGTACAGGTAGTAGTGCAAAGTAAATTTAAGGAATGGAGGAGATAGGATTGTCATCAATTAATAAATTGAAACAATTCATTTGTAGCATTGAGGAATGCAGAAAATTAAGTTTCAAAAATATTCTGTTCCAAGTTTTTTCAGAAGTAGGTAAAAAGAAAATTCCCTCCTCAGGCAAAAATTAATTTTTGAGGCTTTTTTTAATGCCCGGTTTTGTCCTTTCGCACGGTAAATAAAGAAAATGCCTATCTTTGGAGAAAATCAAAACTTTGGGAAAAATCAACAGAAAAACGTAGCCTGCGGGTTGTTAAGTAAAACATTTCCCCGCCCCATTAAAAATGATGCGATTTTCTACTTTCACGATTCTGATGCTTTGCTCCATTTTCATCTTTGCCCAATCTCCGCTGGATGTAAGATTAGATTTTGACGTGCAGGATGAATCCCTTGAATCTGCGCTTTATCTACTCATCGTACGCTCAGAAGTGAGCATTTCGTTCAGCAACAATGCCATTCCCCGCAAAACGGTTTCTATGAATGTCCTGCAAGAACGCCTTGAGGATATTTTGAAGACCTTATTTAAAGGTACCCGATTAGGTTTTGATGTAGTAGGGACTCAAATCGTACTTTTTCGCAAGCCCCTATCGGAATTCAAAAGAAGTTTCACTATTAGTGGCTTTGTGGAAGACTCAGATACCGGAGAACGGATAATCGGGGCCAACGTTTACGACGATTTGGGTGAAATGGGAACCACTACCAATGAGTTTGGCTTTTATAGTCTCACCTTACCCAAATCCACTTCCGAATTGACGATTTCTTATCTAGGGTTTCAAAAAATGACCTATCCTCTTGCCCTGAACCGTAACCTTGCCATAAATTTTGAATTGAAACCTGCCTTTTTGGACGAGGTAGTAATAACTTCAACTGCCGATCCCGAACTTGTTCAAACGCCCCAGCCCGGTTCAGAAAAACTGATCATGGAAAATGTAACCCGCCTGCCGGCTTTGGGAGGAGAACCTGATGTGGTTCGACTGCTTTATTCTTTGCCGGGTGTACAGACTGGGGCTGATGGATTTGGGGGAATTTCCGTGCGCGGTGGAAATGTGGATCAAAATCTATTTTTACTGGATGGGGTCCCAGTTTATAATTCACTGCACGGTGTAGGCATTTATTCGATTTACAATTCGAGCGCCATCCGCAGTGCTACTTTCTTTAAAGGCAGTTTCCCCGCAAAGTACGGGGGTAGGATTTCCTCCGTTCTGGATGTGCAAACCAAGGAAGGAAATATGAAAGATTATATCGTGGAAACGGATATTGGACTGACATCGGGAAAGTTGACCGTGGAGGGGCCGATTATTAAGGATAAAAGCTCCTTTTTTGTTTCGGGCAGAAGGGCTTTTTTCGATTTTTATAGCATTCCAATTACCAGCAGGATAAAAAAACGGAACGGCATAAACGGCTTTGTCAGCTACTTTTTTTACGATTTCAATGCAAAGTTAAACTATAAATTATCCAAAAATGACAGGGTCTATTTGAGTTACTATAAAGGAGGCGATTCCTTTTCAGAAATTAACAAACAATCGGGACAGATTTCGCCCGATACCGTGTTTACCCTTTCCGATAATCAGGATGTGTTCTGGGGAAATGAAATAGGTTCTTTCCGTTGGAACCACATTTACGGTCCAAAGTTATTCAGCAACACGACGTTTACCTTGAGTCGGTATTTTTATCAACTGCGCGATTTTTTTGGAATCTCTGCCGTCGGAGGTTCGGAAGATATTTTGAAAAATGACGTATTGGTCCGTTATAATACGGACAATAACGACCTGGCAGCTAAGATAGATTTCGATTACCGGCCGACAAAAAACCATCAAATCGAATTTGGGTCAAGCGTGGTGCGGCACCGGTTTCAACCCGGTGTGGTTTCGCTTTCGGGGGCTGCCATTGACACCACCGATTTGTCCGGGGTTTTTGAGAAAAACCCTTTGCGGTCTTTCGAATTGGATTTTTATATCCAGGATAAGATTATTATCGGAAAAAATTTGACCGCCAATATTGGCATTCGGACTTCGGCGATGGGATTTGTTGAGAAGACTTATGTGTCCGTTCAGCCGCGCTTTTCTTTTCTGCTTTTCGCTGAAAAAAAATTGTCTTTTCACGGCTCTGTATCAAAACTTTCGCAGCATTTGCATTTGCTAAGTCCCTCCAGTATTGGATTACCCAAAGATTTGTGGGTGAGTTCTACCGCAAAAGTAAAACCTCAGAAATCCTGGCAATACGAAGCAGGCTTGGATTTTAAGCCCAGGAAAGGATTTGAAATTGGGGTCGAAGGCTACTATAAAAAAATGGATAACCTCTTGATTTTCAAAGACGTATTTTTGAGCTCCGTCAATTCCGTGAATTGGCAGAACAAGGTGTCTATTGGGCAT
>CAZJYF010000125.1:7178-9286 GCA_964549665.1 uncultured Saprospiraceae bacterium | reverse complement strand
CTTTGAGATGCCCCCATAGGGGGCTAAAAAGACCCTGTTAAAAATCAAAACTTTGCTGTTGGTCTTCAGCAAGACGCTCTTGTTTTTCTTGGTATTTGACGTATTTTCTAATCTTCTCTTCCTCCAGACCAATTGTACTTGAACAATAGCCTCTTGACCATAAGTGATTTTCCCAATATGGCTTCTTTTTCAAGCCTGGGAAATTTTTGAAATCCTATATCGCCGTTTTCCCCTTGGGATAACCCATTACTTGGGAAATCGACAATTTGGGTGGAGCACTCAATATGATATGAATATGGTCGTTCTGGATATTCAATTCCAAAATTTCCAGTTTCTTCCATTCACATATTGTCCTGATTTTTTTTCTCAACCGTGTCCTTTACTGCACCTTGTAGAACTCGAAATCTATATTTTTGAGTCCACACAATGTGGTAGTTGCGATAATAGATTACATGCGATTATTTCTTAAACTTGTTCATAGCCTTGCAATTTTATGCAAAGCTTCTAAAACATGACCACCCCCCAAGGAGGTGCTTTTCTAAGTTTTAATAAAGCCAATGGTAGCAAGTTTTGAAATATTTCTCCATTTTTGCCGATAAAAATTGGCTGCATGAAAAACAGCAGAGGCAAGTTCTCTAACGAAACTTATCTGGAAGGCATTTTGGAGCACGACCGCATCGTCCTTGAAAACATATTTCGTGAATTCCTCCCGGGAATTCAGCGCCATATCCTTTCTAACAACGGCACCCTTGAGGAAGGAGAAGATGTTTTCATGGATGCTTTAGAGGTGATTTACCGAAAGGTGAAAGATGGCAAACTCGAATTGATTAGTTCCTTTTACACCTACCTGTTTGAAATATGTAAACGGCTGTGGCTAAAAAAATTGAGAAGAAAAAAGTTTCACAGCAAGGTAACAATTGACGATTGGAAGGTATTGAAGTTGGGGGAAGAGCCAAAAGAGCTGATAGAACAAACAGAACGATTTAAATTGTACCGTGAGAAATTAAACTTGCTGCGGGATGATTGCCAAAAAATACTGCGCTTAGCACTTATAGAAAAAAAAAGCATGAAAGAAATTGCCGCCATAATGGATTATAGCGGCGAAAGCTACGCAAGAAAACGGAAATTCCAATGCAAGGAAAAATTGTTGGAATTGATTCGAAAAGATGCCCGATTTAAGGAATTGAAATTTTAAAGTAGCCGTAAAAAATTATTGGGCATGGTGGCAATTGATTGAAAATTAGTGCTTTAAAAAATGAAAGAGGATAATTCGACAAAAAAAATTAAAACCTAATAAAATGACATCTCAAGAAAAGTCGGAACGGATTGAACAGTACATCGCCGGAAAACTGTCGGGGCCTGCCTTGCAGGCATTTGAAAAGGAGATGCAGGAGGATTCCGATTTTGCCAAAGAAGTAGCCTTGCAGAAAGAGGTCTTTGAAGCCCTGTCTGAAGGGGATTTGGTTGCATTTAGAGCGCAATTGGAAAGCATTCGGGATCGCAGGAGGAATGTGCCGGGCAGGAACGGTATCAATTTCTCATTTCTAAGAATTGGTTCTTTAGCTGCTGCGGTAATTGTTTTGATTGCAGCCGGTTTTTGGTTATTTCAGAACCATGAAACTACCTCCCCATCCGAATTATTCACCGCCTATTTCGAAGCACCTGCTCAGCTTTATCACAGCCCTGGGAATGAAAGAAATGGAGAAACTACCGCCCGGGACAAGAGACATTCAAATTTAGACTTGTGGGCAAAAGTGGAAGCATCGTACGAGTTGCAAAATTACCAGGAGGCTTTGTCATTATTGAAAGCAGCCCCTCTCGAAATAGCCAATGATTTCAAGTCGGAAATCAATTACCAAATGGGTGTTTTACTCCTTCTAAACCATCAACCGGAAGAGGCAATCGCCCATTTCTCCAAAGTTGAAACGGCCCATCAGGACCAGCGGGATTGGTATGTCGCCCTGGCATTCTTGAAATTGGGAGACCGCCCTGCAGAAACAAAAGCAGCCTTTGAAAAAATAGCCGGCTCCAAAAGTCCATGGAGAGAAAAAGCGAAAGAAATTTTGGGAAAATTGCCCCTTTAAGGTCGCATTTAATCAGGTAGTCTA
>CAZJYF010000125.1:0-7078 GCA_964549665.1 uncultured Saprospiraceae bacterium | reverse complement strand
ACAAAAGTTGCCCAATAATAGGGATGGGTCAATTCGTCGGAGGCGGAAAAAAGAAATTGTTTTCTGGCTTCCTGAAGGGCGATGTCTTTTCTTTTTCCTTTCTTTAAATAATCAAAGAATCCGTCGATGATTTCTTTGGAAGAAAAATCATCTGCCTCCCAAAGGCTCATGACGATATTTGGGCAGCCCGCGAATTTAAAGGCTCGGGAGAGGCTCATAATTCCTTCACCACGCAGCAATTTGCCATCTCCCGTATTGCAACCACTGAGAACCGCAAGCTGTGCATCAAGCTTCATATTGTACAAATCGTAGGCGTAGAGGAAGCCGTCATCCGCGTCCGATGACAACCCATCCTCGCCCTGTTTTAACCTGGAGAAAACCAGTTGAGATAAAAGAGGTTTTTCGTCATTAGTCAGGGTATGGATGGCTAAATGGAGGACTCCAGCCGTGGGAGCAAACCTTCTGAATTGGCGCTCGGTAGCCTGCGTTCCGAGGAAACAATCTCCTGCAATTCCTTTTGCCACATTTTCAACCTCTTGCTTATTGAATAAAAGCGGCGCAAGCCCTGCCCTCGATGTTTTAGGATATAACTCCGCCATTAATTTTTGGCCGGTTTCGCTGGTGCTTGCCAAACCGCTTTTTTCGTACTCGGGAGCAAAGCCGACGTAATTTCCACTGCCCCTTTTATTTTTATTATGCTCCACAAGAAGCGAACCGGAGAATTCATACCTCAGAGTATGGTGGAGGAATAAATAGGGCAGATTCCGGAAATTATAGTTTGAAAGACTAGTTGACTCCGGTTGCGAAGTCAGCAATACCTCAAAAGGAAGGTAGTTTAGAGGACCATCAGGAATGATGATTAAATTTTTTATGTCTAAATCAAAGAGAGCAGGTTCGACTAATTTTTTATACATGTTTGAAGAAGTTAGGACAAACTGCCGGAAAAGGTTTTTCCGGTCAACCTCCCTATTTTCTCCGGGATGATAGTCAAACAACAAAGACCGAAAAGTAAGAATTTGATTCCGGAAGGCAGAATCAATTTTGGAAGAAATAACCCTAACCTCTTTTTTGGTTATTACCAAAGTATAGAGCTTAGCTTCGCCAAAAAAATATTCAAGCAGGGCAGTCTTTTCATCTGATAGAAAGTCTTGTACTTCTCGCAAAGAAGCCGTTTGGATGTTGTGTTTCAAATTAAAATAAGCCGGATGGCGCACTTTAAGGGTGTTGGTCAGGGAGTCTAAAGAATTGCGCAAGTCGAACAGCATGTCCCTCCATTTGGATATTTTGGAAGAGTCGGCCAATTCTTTTTTTTGCTCCTCTTCGAAAATGGTTTTTTCGTAATAATTTACTTCAATTTTTAAATTGTGCTCTATGTCCAATAATTCGGCGGGGACTGCCACAAATTTAGTTGCCTTGGCACCTTGCACAGCTTCCAGTAGAAGCAGGGATTTAAAAGACTCCACCGTAGAAAATGCCGCTTCCAAATAGGAGGGGTCTTTTGTTAATTTATGGAGTTCAAAAATTGTCTCGAGGGCACTTTCGTACAAATTGTAGGAGTCGTCAATCCAACTCATTTTTGCGCGCTCACATTGAATGTCTTGCTCCAACACTTTTTTTCTCAATTGTATCACCAAACGATAGGTAGCAAAAGCCATTTCCAGGTCTTTCATGTTCCCCTTATTCTCAAAGTAACTTTGCTTTAAAGTTTCTCCTTTTAGGCTAAGGGTGCTAATGATGATTTGGTAATTAATTTTTACTAATTCGGACTTGGGGTTGGAAAAAATATCCGAATCATGAAATCCAGGAACGCCTAACAATAGATTTTTTTGCAAATATTCTAAAGCCGCTGAATATTTTTTCATCTTCAAATAAGTACGTCCAATTGCCAAATAATTAAGCATTTTCTCATTGTCATAGTACCCCTCCCCCCCCAATTCCAACCTTAGTTTAAGTGACTTTTGGTAATATTCCAAAGCACGATAATAGTCTCTATCCTCCAAATACCAATTGCCATATGTATAGTATAATTTGGCATAAGCCCAGCTTTTTTTATTGAACAAATGCTCGGCCATAGCATTGGCTCTTTGCAGGCTTTCGAAAGACTTTTCCTTCTCCCCTAAGACCAAAAAATTTCTTGCCAAATTGATGAGAATCGATATGTAAGCAGGCTTCCCTTTAAAAAAATTGTCTTCCATTATGGAATAGGCATGCTGTAGGAATTGGACGGATTTTGAATGTTCCCCGGTTCGTTCAGCCATATCTGCATTGGACAAATAAATGGAGGCCAGGAAAAAGTGAATATCGCGCAAAATCAAATCCTTTAATTGCTTCGATTTATTGGAAGTGGAAAGTAATTTTTCCTGGCTTTGAAGCTCAAACAAGTTCGAAGTATCTTTTTCCAAAATTTTTTTATCAATTTCCAGCACTTTCCCGTAGTAATCACTTGCCCGATTATAATCTCCTTTCCGCTTGTATAGATATGCCATATTGGTGTATCCATGGCCCAACATAATATCATCCTCCGTCAATATTTTTTTTCGTATTTCCAGAGATCGCCGCCTCAATTTCCCTTCCGTTTCAAAGTCTCCCTTTGCCTCATAAATATTTGCCAATTTGTTGTAACATTTGGTCACGATTAAATGCTCCTCCCCAAAGCGGTCAAGAGTCATTTTCAATGCCTTCAACAAATATTTTTTAGATTCGGGATAATTATTTGAAATCATATAGCCAAATCCCAACGTGAAGAAGCAATCAATGTAATTGGCGTGAATAGTGGAATCAGAGGTTTGAGGAATGAGATTTTTATAAACTTGTGCCGAACGCATAATAAGGTCAATTGCACTATCGTATTGCCCGAAATGGTAATCGATTTCCGCATTATGGTACAACTGAATGGCCAGGATGGAATCTGCTTCGAAATTATTTGAGCGCGATCTTTCTTCATTAAAAACCTCCTCCTCTTCGCAATAGGGCAAATTTTGGTAGGCAATGGGCAGGTTTTTTAGTTTCCCGGGAAGTGGTTCGACAATTCCATTGAAGCCGCTCGTGCTTAGTAATAGGATAGCCATTACGGGGTACAGAAAAAGGTAGGTGAGGCGTGTAGAAAATCTCATAGAAATGTTGTTTAGTTGGTCATTCGAGTGAATTTAATTTTAAGTCCGTACCTAATAAAACAGTGTACGACATGTGGAAATGGATTGACAAATGGTCAACGATGTTCAAAGCAGGGCGGCATAGGTTCTCAAAGTTTTTTCAAAAAATTTTAAAATTTATTTCTTTTTCGCAAATTTTGGCAAGAGTAAACTGGACGCAAATCTTGGCATCCACCAAGCAAGGCTTCTTAATTTTTAAAAGGAATGCTGATAAAATTAAAAAAGAAAAACGGAAGTATGAAAAAAAGAAAGGAAAGATTCTGTCCCCTCCTTCAGAATTATTATTTTCTAGACTTTTGAAACAAATTAACATCGGATGGTTTCCCGAAAAATCATTGCCTGTGTAAAATTTTATTTTATACTTTCGCCCCTAATGAATTTATTTTACGCGATAGAAATAAAGGGCAATTTTGGCTATTTTAACGAAGAGGAAGCGCGGCACTGTGTACAAGTGTTGAGGAAAAAGGTAGGAGATTTGGTTCATTTTGTCGATGGATTCGGGGGTTATTATCAGGGAAAACTGGTAGAAACAGGAAAAAAGAATTGCGTGGCAGAGATCTTGAATAATACGGCAAACTATGGTAAACGTTCCTATTCTCTACATCTTGGAATCGCCCCCACCAAAAACATTGCTCGTTTTGAATGGTTTTTGGAAAAAGCGACCGAAATAGGGGTGGACAAGATCACCCCATTGCTTTGCCAACATTCGGAAAGGCGGAAAATCAGAATGGACCGGCTTCAAAAAATTCTTATCACCGCAATGAAGCAATCCCTAAAAGCCTATCTTCCAAAGCTCAACGAACTATTGGAATTCAATCAGTTTATGCTTGCCAGCAGTTCTGATTGTGAAACTGCCCAAAAATACATCGCCCATTGTCTCCATGAACCGGAAAATCACTTGAAAAACAACTTCACCAAAGGGCAAGACGTTATCCTTGTTGTCGGACCGGAAGGTGATTTTTCGGAGGAGGAAATTGGTCTGGCAAATGCGCATGGTTTTCGCAGCATCACGTTGGGCCAGAGCCGACTGAGAACCGAAACTGCAGGAATTGTGGCTTGTAGTATGATCGATTTTTTGAATGAATAAGCCTTTGAAAATGAAAAAGAAAGCAACAATAATTTTAGTTTTATTCGCCACCCTGATATTTGGATTTTCTTTTACAGAAAAAGAAAATCCGGCAGCTTTGAAATTGGCACTTCTAAAATACAACGGTGGCGGTGATTGGTACGCAAATCCCACCTCCCTGCCAAACCTTTCCAAATTTTGCAATGAACATTTGAACACCAATTTGGACCCAGATTACGCCACTGTGGAAGCGGGAAGCGCTGAAATTTTCAACTACCCATTTGTGCATATGACAGGGCATGGAAATGTTGTCTTTTCCGATGCTGAGGCAGAAAATTTACGCAATTATATGATCGGCGGTGGGTTCCTTCACATCGATGACAACTATGGCATGGACCCTTATGTGCGGCCAGCCATGAAAAAAGTATTTCCCGAATTACGGTTTATTGAATTGCCTTTTGAGCACGAAATTTATCATCAGTCTTTTATTTTTAAAAAAGGACTTCCGAAAATTCACAAACACGATGGCAAGCCACCCCAAGGGTTCGGGTTGTTATGGGAAGGACGTTTGGTGTGTTTCTATACTTACGAATGCGATTTAGGTGATGGATGGGAAGACCGGGCGGTACATAAAGATCCCGAAGAAAAAAGGCAAAAGGCTTTGGAAATGGGGGCAAACATTATCGAATACGTCTTTGAACAATAACCCTAGAACGCAAAATATTATTGCCAGATCATGTTCCGTTTGTTCTTTATGTACCGCTTTACATTCAGCCAAAAAGCCAAAAAGAGATAAACGATTAGCGGTGAACCGAAGGTCACAAAGGAAATGTAAATAAAATACAGGCGAACTCTGGCCGAAGCAACCCCCATTTTTTCGCCCAAATAGCTACAAACTCCAAAGGCTGAGCGTTCCAGTAAATCCTTCAAATTTTTCATGCTATAAAGTTAAGGATTTTACCGTTGTCTAGAAAGTCGTGAAAAAGAAAAATGCAAAAAAATCTAGGGTTAGCAAAATTGCATAATCATTTCTTTCCCGTCGTTTTGGGGATGGAGGCAAATAGACTAATTACCAATTAATTCCTTCTTCAAATCCTAATTTTCTATACATAAAAGGCCATTACACTCTACCGGTAATGGCCTTTAGCGTAGCGTTTCTTTTCAACGGGATCGGAAACGGGCCCTTCCACGGAAACCCCTGAATATTCAGGGAATTGTCTCTGAGATTTCTTGAAAACCTATGGCTGAAAAATTAAGCAAAAGCTCATTTTTCAACCTACATTTAATGTCAGATAATTACGAAAACATGCAAAAATAAAGACCGCAGATTCCTATAAAACCCAAAATGGAAAGGATGATTTTTTCCTGGAAATTTCTCTTTTTCTTCAAAGCCATTTCCTTGTTGTATTGGTCAAGGGTATAGGAAATAGATTGCGCGTTCGATTGTTGGTTGATGTGCAACATAGTCCATGGGTGTTAATGTTAGAAAATGGGATTACAATCAATAGGACAGCCTTTAAAAATAAAAACCGTTCTATTTTCATTTGCCAGATAGATCCAGACCTGGTAGTTCCTCTTTTATTCAGGCTGTGATGCCTAAAGTTTCAGATAGAAATGCCTGCCTTTCAAACAGTTCTGACAACTGAAAGAATGAATACTTGTTCCGTTTCTGTTTTCTAAAATATAAGTGTACTTCGTGTTGACGAGTTATCCAATGATGGATAAAGACCTTTTCGGTGAAAGGTTTAGTTTATTTTGAAGCATCCTGGGTAGCTGAAACTGCAGACTCCAAAAGAGAAAATGCTTTCTTTCTGTCAGGATTGAATAGGGTGAAATATGACCGAAAGCATCAGCTTCATCTGTCCAAAATATCTTCAAAAAGTCGTTGGTAAAAAGAAAATCAATTCTTTAAAATAAGGTAAGTTTGTTGTTCAAAAGTCCAGAGTAGAAGTTAATCCGTAGGGTTTCGTTTAGGTGAATAATCAGTGTTTCAAACAGTGCGCAAAAGGGTATCCTGGTTTCGGTGTGTGTGGTGCAATGTCAGTTTTTACAAGTAAATAAAAATGTCCGTTTTCTTTGCTTCGAGTAATTCCGTTTCCGTTAATTTTTTTAGTGCTAATTTACTCGGAATAACTCATTTTATCAGGTGCAGTGCAAATATAAGGATTTATATATCTAAAAAACAAATATATTTTGGAAAATCTTCAACCGCAATTACATAAAAAATATAACCTACTGTTTATCAAATTATTACGCAAGAAAATAATTTAATAAAATGTTAATTATTTTTTTTGCACTCTCCAATAATCGAACAAAATAAATTCAAAACATTAATTTTTACAAATTGCATAAAATAGGAAGAAAAAGAAGGATGGAATGACGCAATATTGAAAAAATAAATAACTCTAAAAACCTTGAAATTCACAGGGACTTCCCAGTCTGCATCATTTATTGAAGAAATCAAATTGCACCTCCCGAATACTTTGAAGGAGAAAAAGTTTGAAGATGAATTTTATTGAAGTCGAAAAAAAAAACGGAAAAACAAAGAATATTGAATTCAAACTTGTAATTTTCGCCGCTTTTTCAAGCCTTACCAAATACAATTCCTCCGTCACGCCATGCATTCAGAACTGAAAAAATAAAATGGTCATTCATCATCATCATTGGGGAGGACAATTTTCCAAATTTTAATTAAATGTAGCAATGACCTAAGATGATGAACTGACAAAGACTCCTATTAATAACTTACGAAAAATGAAATCAAACAACCCTTTAATCACTTTTTTTATGTTTTTTTTGATGAGTTTGCTATTGGGAAATTGCACGGATTCATCCACCCAGCAATCCTCGAAATCGAGGG
>CAZJYF010000124.1:6123-9301 GCA_964549665.1 uncultured Saprospiraceae bacterium | reverse complement strand
AGATTTTTGAACAAACCTTCCTTTGCTTCAAAGTTCTCGAAGATAGCCTCCACCACGAGGTCGCAGCCTCGCAGATCCTTCAAATCGGCAGTGCTTTTTATTTTGGAAAGAAAGCCTTCGAGCTGTTCCGGGCGGAACAACCTTCTTTCCACCCCCTGTTCAAGGGTGCTTCTGATGGCAGCAAGCCCTTTCTCAACATATTGCATTTCCCGGTCGGCAAGAATGACATCGAAGCCTTCCTGTGCATATTTTTGTGCCAATGCCGAACCCATTGTTCCGGCGCCAACTACGCCTACGGTTTTGATTTTCATTTTCAATAAATTTTGTTGATTGGGCGTTGCATGTACAGACGTCATAGATCTTTAATAAGTGCATGACGTCAAAAAATCATCATTCGCCATTTTTTAAATCCCCGAACTCCAATTAATCCCAACAATGACCAATGAACTAATGACCGATGACCATTAACTACCCATTTTCCCAAATTGCTTTTCTTTTCTCGAGGAAGGCATTTATCCCTTCGTTTGCATCCTGTGTTTCCATCAATTCATTCAAATACATATTTTCCAGCACCGGTAAGAACTTGCCGAGGAGGTGCCCAAAAATCGTCCTCGATGCTTTGGTCACAAAGCGCAGGGAACTAGCGCTTTTTGGGAGTATGTTTTTGGCAATCCACTCGTCAACCGCTTTGTTCATCTCCTCCTTGCCTTCAAACACCTCATTTAACAAACCGAGGTTGTGGGCTTTTTCTGCCGAAATAAAGTTGCCAGTTATCAGGAGTTCCTCCGCTTGGGCATTCCCGATTTTCAAGGGCAATAAGAGGCAGGCGGGCGGGGGGAATACGCCGAGCACGATTTCTGGTTGCCCCATCCTGGCCGTTTTATCTGCAAATAAAAAATGGCATGCCAACGCGAGTTCAAAACCACCTCCAAGGCATTGGCCGGAAATTTTTGCCAGGGCTGGAATGGCAAGATTTAGAATCTTGTAAAACAAACCGTGGAAGGTTTGGAGCATTGCCGCCGCGTTTTCTTTTTTATGTTCTTCAACACTTGCCCCGAAAGAAAAATGTCTCCCTTCGCCCTCGAAGGTGAGCAGTTTTAAATCCTTATTTTCCACAAAAGCGTCCAAAACCTCGTGCAATTCCTTCATCATTTCGCTATCCAAGACGTTGCCTTTGCCGTCGCTGAGTATTATCCGGGCAACGGCGCCTTCATGGGCGTATTGGAGTTTTATCTTTTTCATGGTTGAGTTGATTGGTTAAGGGCAACTTAGTTGGAGGCAGGTCGAGGAACGTGTAAATTCTCGGCTTTTCAGCTTCTCATCAATATTCTCATTCAGCAATACTTTCATATACTTGTGAGGTGGTAGTAATTAGATTTTTTGAAAATTCAAGAACCGCTTCGGCTTGTTTTCTTGAAACGGAGGGAAATCCCTCCAAAAAATCTTCCAAAGAACTTGTTCCCAGATAATCGAATAAAGTTTGAATTGCTACCCTTGTGCCTCGAAACACCGGCTTTCCATCTAATATTTCGGAATTTACTTCGATGAATTCACTTGCAGGTTTCATTCTTTTAGTTTTCTCAAATTTACAAGCTGTTGTTAAGGGTTTTCCTCCTTTATTAATTTTTCTATTTCGCCAATGAGCGCTTTAATTTTCGGTATTAACGGTTTCAAATCTTCTTCCTCGATTTTAGTAAAATCTTCATAATCCGCTTCTTGCCGTATCCCAAATAACTTATTGAACAACCTTCCATCTTCTTTATCTATTTTTCCCGTCTTTACCAATTCTTTGTTAAAATTGGTTTTCAATCCGGAGTGTGTAGTAGCTTTCATTCCTCTTTTTGCCAAGTAGGCTGATACGATATAAAAGCAAGAATAATACATCCTGTTTGCCGCTGAGTTCCACCTCGCATTAGATGCCAAAATTTCTCCATCTTCAAACACTTCTTTTGCTCGGTCAAGCCGATATTTGACCAATTCTTCTTTTGAATATTTCATGCAGCAATTCCTTCTTTTTCAATTACCTGATAAATGGGTGTTATTGCTCTTTTCTGCCAATCTGATTTTGAATGTATTATGCTGCTAATCACGGAGTTTGTCTCCAATTCTAATTCGTAAAGCCTGTTCCATAGTTCATTTTTTATCTTTTTATCAAATTTTGGCGTATCGAGCAAAATCAGGAAATCCCAATCTGAATCAGCATTATAATTACCTCTTGCCCGCGAGCCAAATAATATGATTTCAGCTTTTGGGTCAATCCTGTTAACCTCCTTTTTTACTAACTTAGGAATTTCCATTTTTCACTTTTTTTTGTTTTCTCAAATTTACAACCTATCCACGAAAATTGCCGCACAAAAAATTATTTTCTAAAAAAGATCAAAAATTTTCGTTTGCCTTCAATCTTGATTACTTGATTATCGGGCCAAAAACTAATCAACTTTCTGAAACTGCGGTGAAATAGCAGCCTGCATTTCCTCATTCCACTCCTGCCCCTCAGCCAGCATTTGCCGCAGTTTTATAAAGTCTATTTCCCGCTTTCCTTTGGACCCTTCATTGAATGCGCGGAAGCCCGCTTTGGCTTCGGTCATCATATTTAGAGCGAGCCAATCGCGGTTGGATTCCTTGTTGCGGTCCCAATGTTCGAGTTTTTTCTTTCGAATGGAATTGATGGTTTTGCTCATGCAATTGGGAAAAGTGTACAACAATTTTGTACAGAATCGATCGACAGCTTCATCCAATAGACTGAGGTCAATTTCTCCCGATTTGAGGAGGGCTTTGGCTTTCGCCAATTCCTCGCCTTTTTTCATTTTTCCGTAAATGATTTCGCCGCTTTCTTCATCTACCCACTTATCGGTATGCACCAATGGATTGGGGAGGAAGTTCCCATCCACTTTAAGAGCCGGAACGATTTCCGTCACCAAACCATATCGCAAAGCTTCGTGGGCTGACCAGGGGTCGCAAACTGTACAGGAAAACATCGCCAATTCGACGCTCACAAATAAGTGCAGGAAGTCCGTTGAACCGCCGTCAGGGGCACTGCCGTGCTTGGGTCCGGCTTGTCCGAAACGAGCCAAATCCTGCGCAATGGTGAAGTCACAAGCCATTCCGATTTCCTGCCCGCCGCCGATGCGCATGCCATTTGCCCGGCAAATGACGGGCTTGTCGCACATCAATATGG
>CAZJYF010000124.1:0-6023 GCA_964549665.1 uncultured Saprospiraceae bacterium | reverse complement strand
AAAAATCCGGCACTAATACAGAACGTTTGCTGTACTTGTGTTCCAGCGTATTTTGAAAAACCTCGTTTATTTTTGACATCGGGAAAGTTTCCACGAACTGTCCGATTTTCAATTTATCGCTTGCAACCAAATCAACAACTTCGGGATAGAGTTCCGGTTTGCATCCCCAAGTACCGATGATTTTGGCATCGAAAGCCATCAGATTACTCAAACGCACTTCCGGCTTCTGCATCGTAAAGCCAACAATTGACAAAGTAGAGGCAAAAGTGAGCAATCCAAAAGCGGTTAATTGCCCGGCTTTGGTTCCCGATATTTCAAATACCTTCCAGCCGTAGGGTGGCGCATCTAGGTCTTTTGCCAATTCCCGGACTTTGTTTTTTAGCGATTTAAAGTCGAGGTCTTTGGTGTTTAAAACAGCATCGAGGCCGCTATTTTTCGCAACTTCCAATTTTTCATCGCTGATGTCGAGAGCGATCACCTTAGCTCCCATTATTTTGGCAATCAGTGCCCCGTAAATGCCCACTCCACCTACACCAATCACAATTGCCAAATCGCCTTTTTGCAGTTCCGATTTTTTGACCACCTGATAGGGCGTGGAAATGGCGTCGGCAATAACGGACAATTGCGACAGGGAATACTTCTCCAAAGCGTTGTCGGGTACAGGGCACAAAAATCGGTGCGGGACTTTAATGTGGGAAGCAAAACCGCCGTGAAAATCATTGCCGGGCATAAGTTGGTTTCGACAAATGTTGCTTCGCCCTTTTTTGCACAAATCACACTTTCCGCAGGGCAAAACGGCGGGAATGATGACGTTCTTGCCTTTTAGATGGGTAGGACCTTCCATCACCACACCGCTGATTTCATGCCCCAAAGTCAGTGGTAATTCGCGCTTGGTTCGGACGCCAAAGTGCCAGAAACTGAGGTCTGTATGACAGACCCCGCAACCTGCAATTTTTACAAGCGCTTCGCCTTCATTTACAACGGGCAAAGGACTTATTTTCAACTCAAATTCTTTTTTGAGTTCCGTCATTTGCCATTGGTGAAGTTTATTGTTTTGCATTGCTAGACTTTTGCATTTTACATCTTTTCAAACAAAATTGCCGTCCCCTGCCCTCCGCCAATGCAGGCGGAAGCGATGCCGTACTTCACCCCCCGAATGTTCATCTCTCTCGAAAGGGTCAGAGACAATCTCGTTCCTGTTGCTGCCAAAGGATGTCCCAAGGCAATGGCCCCACCGTTGACGTTTACGAGGTCGCGATTCAATCCGAGTTCTCTTTCACAGCCGATGTATTGGGCGGCAAAGGCTTCGTTGATTTCTATCAACCCAATGTCTTCCAATGTCAAACCCGTCATTTCCAAAAGGAGGCGAATAGCAGGAACAGGACCCAGCCCCATGAAATTTGGGTCGAGCGCGCAGGAAGCCGAAGCGACCACTTTGGTCAACGGCTTTAGATTACGCGCAGCTACCACGTCTTTATGTGCCACCACCACGGAAGCAGCCCCATCGACGATTCCACTGGAATTGGCTGCCGTTTGAACACCGTTCTTTTCAAAGACGGGCGGCAATTTTGCCAGGGTTTCCAAGTCGGAAGGACGAATATTTTCATCTGTGATAAAATCTACCGCCCTTTTGGGAAGTCGGATTTTTCGGGGTTTCAATCCGTTTGCTTCAAAGACGGTACTATTCACAGGAACAATTTCCCCTTTAAAAAAGCCCCTTTGGGTCGCGTCGGTGGCCCGGTCGTTGGATCGTTTGGCGAAGGCATCCGCCTCCGCTTTTGTGATATTATATTTTTTTGCAACATTTTCCGCTGTGCAGCCCATCGGAACAGCCGCCGTATCATTTAAGGCTTCCCAAAGCATGTCTTTGAAATCAATTCTGCCGAGTTTGTAGCCCATGCGATTGCCAAAGCTGGCGGTAGGAGAAAGGGTCATATTTTCGGTTCCTCCGCAGAGGACGGTTGAAGCCTTTCCCAAGCTAATTTGTTCAGCCCCCAAAATAATTGTTTCAAAACCAGAACCGCAAATCCGCTGCACCATTAGCGCAGGCACACTCTCCGGAACCCCGGAATACAAGCCAATATGTCGCGGAAGGAAATAGGCGTCGGCTGAACTTTGACCAATATTGGCCATTATCACCTGGTCTATGTCGGTACCCTTCAACCTGGATTTTTCCAAAGCAGCCCGGGAGGCATAAATTCCCAAATCGGTGGGAGAAACCTGCCCCAAGGTTCCGCACAATTTCCCGAAAGGGGTACGGGCACCGTTGAGGAGAAAAATGTTGTCGTATACGATGCCGATTCCTTTCTTTTTATCGTGATATCCTTTCATTTATCGTTAATTTTCTTTTGCTTTTTTTGGAATGTCTTTTGGCTAAAAAAGCAGCGCCTAATGCATTTATCATTTGTGGGTTCTGCGGAACGCCAATGTTCATCCCAAATTTATTTTCCATGACTTTTTTAATGAAGGGATGAAATTGTATCACTCCGCCGATGAGAAATATCGGCACGGTCCGGTCCATTCTGATTTTCGCAATTCGATTGACGATGGAGATGTAAATTCCTTTTGCGAGGTCTTTTACCGGCACTTCACTAAAAATCCATTGCATAATCTCCGTTTTGGCAAACACGGTGCAGAAGCTATTCAACTCTTTCTCAAAATCAGATTGAGCCGCCAATTCGCTCATTTTGTCGAGAGGAATTTCCGCTCTTTCTGCGATCTCGGTGATGAAAGTGCCCGTGCCCGCAGCGCATTTGGTGTTCATGTAAAAATCCAGCACTTGCCCATTTGCGTCGCTTTTCAAAATTTTGATGTCCTCGCCTCCGATATCAATGATCGTCTTCAGGATTGGGGAAGTAAGCGTAACACCTGCCGAAGCAGCATAAATCTCCGTTTTTGTCAAATCAGCAAATTCAAAGAATTCCCTTCCGTATCCTGTAGCACACGTGCAGCTTATTTCGAAGGATGAAAAAATATGATCGAGGATATTCTGCTTTTCCTGTTTATTCCTGTTTAGGGTTTTGATGGCCTTTTGAAACAAGACATGATTTCCTGCATCAATCACCACAAATTTGGTGAAGGACGAGCCAATATCCACTCCGAGAAAAAATTTATCAATCATATATTAATAGACCTAAATATCTAAAATTGTTTCGACGAGAGGTTTCCCCGTGTTTTTTAAAGTCAAATTCTTTTGGGTAGTAGCTAAAACCATATTTGTGAACAGCAAATTAATGGGAGTAGGGATGTAATGTTTCTTGCCGTATTCCACTATTTTGCCATTAAAAAAGTTAATCTCCGTCTCCTTTTGATTGAGCAAATCGACAGCCAGAGAGGGCAGGTGGTCGCCTGCCCGCTTGAGGTACCGCAGGCAAAGTTTTACGAAATTCTTCCCAAATTCTATATCTTCCGCTTTGGCAACTTCCACCGCTTCGAGGATGGTTCGTTCCACAATTTCCACTGTGCCAGCCATTGCCATAGCTTCCCGAATAGTCAAGCGGGTAATGCCACATAATGCGCTCAGGGAAGAATTTAAAATTGTTTTCTCCCAGATGCGGTTGGTAATTTCAAAGGAATCGAGGCAAACGGTTTCCAAATGCACTCGATTCAAGATGTCAGCTATCCATTGCGCCAATTCCCCCTGGGAATCGTCAATGGAAGCAATATAGTTGGGAGGGTTAAAAAAGGTTACGTTCACTACGTTGGGGGCGTGCAAGTTGCCTGCAAAGTTAAGGACCATCCTTAGAATCTGTGCTTCATTGAACAGGGGCAGGAGCATTTGCTCCGTATCGATGCCGTTTTGGGCACACACTATTTTTAGAGAAGAGAGGTGGAAATCCCGAAATTGCTGCATGAGATTATCCATTTGATGGGTTTTGACCGCAAATACCAACAAATCGAAATCCAACTCCAGAAAAGAATTTAAGGAAGTAAAAACTTTATTAAAATAGACGGATTCTTGTTTCACTCCTTCAAGCAAAATACCCTTATGGCGGATCTGGTTCATTTTGTCTTTGTTCCGGTCCAGCAAAGCAACTTCGCAGCCCGCCAGATGAAAATGGACGGCCAATATTTGCCCAACTGGGCCCATTCCTATTATTCCAATTTTGCATTGCTCCTTTTTCATAATGGTCTCGAATTAGTTCTATGTCAAATGGTTTCTTCCCCAACCACTTGCATTTGGTCAATAAATGTTTCCAACTTTGTTGTCGTTTGTCCTTCGGAAAAGAAACGGAGGTCGCAGAGGTCGCCTTCGATGACCAATGTTTCTACGCCGGTTTCTTCTTTCAGTCGCAAAGGCATACCAAACCGGGAATTGGAATTGTTGAAACAGGTCTTGGCATCGTGGAAGACCACTCCATCTATCCGAAAATCCTCAATCAGCTCCTTAATTATTTTAATCTTTACTTCTTCGCTCCTATTGATAAATATTTTGGTGTAAGCCAAAGCAGATGATTCGAACGGTTTCTTTTCGTCAAAATCATCAAACACCCAGCTGTTGCAATAGGTAGAAGCGACAACGGCTGTTTGGTGGTCGATGAAAAGTTCGGAAAAAAACCGCAATTTCCCCCAAATGGGCATTCCCTCCCAATAAACTCTGCTCCATTCCTGGTTTAAAAAGCCCATCCCATTTTTCACTTTGTTTTGGAGTTCTTCTAAAAGTACTTGGTAATAATCTATGGCTCCTTGGGTGCCTCTCAAAACCACTATCGGTCCCATGTGGATGGAGGCGTCAAAAAAGCTGATGGGAGCTGGAGAATGTTTGGCTGTTGCTAAAACTTTTTTCCAAAGATTGGTGGCTTCAAGGCTTAGTCGCAGCACCTCTCGAAACTTATCGATGTCGAAATTATTTCCCGAAACTTCCTCGCAGGTGGGGAGGATGGCTTTGAATTGGGCTGCCACATTTTCAATATCCTCTTTCCTGACGTCATCCAGATATCTCGGAGGTACGATTCCTGCAACAGGGCAGTTGTATTTTTTTCCAAAAAATACAAACCAGTCCTGAACTTCGCGGCATTGGTTGGTGCTATAAACAATCAAGTCGGGTTTGGGTATTCCCTTCAATCCGTAATGTTTGGTCAAGGGAGTGGAGCCACTCAAATGGGCGCCAATATCGGAGGTGAGGTAAGAGCAAATGTCTCCCGCGTAGCCCAGTTTTCCAGCAGCGGAGATGTAATCCCCCGAGGTGCGGGTAGCGCCCATCAAAGCCCCGTGATTCTCCGGAAAATATACCTCAAAGCCAAATGAACGGAGCAATTCAGCCGGGCCGACACTGGTACACCACGCGATTTTCGGAGCATTAGCGAAACTCAAAAAGTAATCCTTCATTACCTTTTTCAACAATCCGGTGGTTTTGATTTTATACACTTTCTTGTTTTAAATCAATCACAAACCAGGAGGATAGGACACGGATTGAACAGATTGAACGGATTTTGACGGATTTCTTTTGAGCCAATGTGCGTCATAAAAATCTGTTCTTATCTGTCCAATCCGTCTAATCCGTGTGCTACCACGTATTGTAAAGAAAACCAGGCAGGATAGGACACAGATTGAACGGATTTTGACGGATTTTTCTATCCTGCGGTTTTGAACAAAAAAATTTATTTCAAACGATTTTCAAACAATTTCCTTGAAATCTGAGGAGTCGTTCCAAAATTCAAAAGGAGACCAACTTCTATTTCTGTAGCTTTCAGGTAATTGAGTATTTGGGCTTCGTGGTCGTCCGCAAAGCAGGCAGCAACCTTCAATTCTACAATCACCTTGTTTTCTACCAAAAGGTCAGCAAAATATTTTCCCACTTCCTGCCCATCATAGTAAACATTAATCGGGTATTGTTTTTCACATTTCGATCCCAACTTCCACAACTCTATTGCCATTGCATTTTCATAAACTTTCTCCAAAAAGCCATGCCCCAACTTGTTATAGACATTATAAAATGCCTTGATAATTTTGTCTGTGATGTCCTCATGAAGTAAATTCATAAAACGTTAAGCTTTGATGATTAAAAATTTAGCCGCGTAAAA
>CAZJYF010000123.1:0-9328 GCA_964549665.1 uncultured Saprospiraceae bacterium | reverse complement strand
ACATTACCGTTTGGCAACCCACGATAGAAGGCGGGTATCTTTTTGAAATGAACGGCAATGAAAATCCGATTACATTCGCCCCTACCGTCGCTTTAGGGTTTGAAATCAACCTCAGGGAAGACGGCGCGCCGGTGGGGGACGGCTTGATTGTTCTGCTCGGTTTTCAAATAGGCTATCGCTTTAATGCCGCTCGAACTGGGAACCATCATAGGTAATAGTTGAAAGATTTGCGAAATTTTAAAAATTTAGTAAATCTCGTCTTCCACCAATTGGGAACTACACCTTCAACTTGGGTTATGTCTTCTAAATTTAATCAAATTCATAAAGTCTAATTTTTCACACGCATGCGCACACAAAAAATCACCTTCACCAACTCGAAAGAACAGCCCCTTTCTGCCCGATTGGAATTGCCGGTCAACCAACATCCGCACACTTTTGTCATCTTCGCCCATTGTTTTACCTGCACCAAAAACCTGCCGATGATTCGGCATATCAGTCGCTCGCTAAATAGCGCAGGTTTTGCGGTTTTGCGGTTTGACTTCACGGGCTTGGGCGATAGCGGAGGGGATTTTGCAGACACCAATTTCTCAACCAACCTGTCGGACATCTTCGCCGCTGCCGATTTTTTGACTGAAAGGTACCAGCCGCCCAAAATTTTGGTAGGGCATTCGTTGGGCGGTGCAGCCGTCATTCAAGCTGCTTGTGAAATAGAATCGGTGGCAGCCGTAGCCACCATCGGGGCACCCTACAACCCCGTTCATGTTCGCCATCTTTTTGCAGAAAATCTTCCCGAACTAGAAAGCAAGGGGACGGCAAATGTTACCATAGGTGGACGTCCTTTCACCGTGAAAAAGCAATTCTTTGACGACTTGGAACACCACACTCCCTTTGAAAAATTAAGGAATTTGGAGAAAGCTCTCCTCGTTCTCCATTCGCCCCAGGATAGAATCGTCCCCATTGAAAATGCGGCTAAAATTTACGCGGCAGCCTTTCATCCGAAGAGTTTTTTGAGCCTCAACGGTGCCGACCATGTGCTTTCCAATAAGGAAGATTCCCTCTATGCCGGTGATATGATCGCCTGCTGGGCGAAGAAATACGTCGATATTCCCAAAAAAGAAGCCCTGAAAGCAGAGAAAAAAATAGCCGTACGCTTAGAAGCTCAGGATGGCTTTACCACCGACATCATGATGCGGCAGCACAACCTGATTGCCGATGAACCGGCAAGTTCCGGAGGCAATGATTTCGGTCCATCCCCCTACGAATTGCTCGCCTCCGGCTTGGGTGCTTGCACGGCGATGACCCTCCAAATGTATGCCCGCCGCAAAGGTTGGGATTTGCGGGAAGCTACCGTTCATTTGGACCATTCAAAAGATTACGTAGAAGATTCCAGAAGTCCGGAAGCCCTAAATAGCAAAATCGACCTTTTTGAGCGCCTGATAGAATTGGAAGGCGATTTGACGAAAGAACAGCGCCAACAACTTTTGGAAATTGCCAATAAATGCCCCGTTCATCGCACCCTGAAGGGCGAAATTGAGATCCGCACCCGATTAAAATGAGAGACAGGATGAAGTCGGCAGTTAGTACTAATTAGTGATTCAATTTCGGTCCGATTGATGTTTTGATACAAGTTTTCCTACCTTTGCTTTTATTATTAATTATCCTCCGCGACCCAACTTCAATTCTACCATAAGTCATTGATTATCAAATCAAAAAACCATCAACCGAAGTTGCAGTTTTATTTTTAAATATCGCAAAAATTCATATCATACCATGGATTATTTTAAAGAATCTCTATCACTGCACAAGCGCCTTAAAGGCAAAATTCGAATTGTGCCGAAAATGGACGTTCGCACCCAAGATGACCTTGCCCTCGTTTATACTCCCGGCGTAGCGGAACCCTGCATGGCAATTGCGAAGGACCCTGAAACCGTTTGGGATTACACTATCAAAAGCAACACAGTGGCAATCGTCAGTGACGGTTCGGCGGTGTTAGGGCTTGGCAATATCGGTGCGAAGGCAGCTATTCCGGTGATGGAAGGAAAGGCGATGTTGTTCAAGCGCTTTGCCAATATCGACGCGTTTCCCATCTGCATTGACTCCCAGGATGTCGATGAGATCGTGCAAACGGTTCGGCTTATTTCTCCTGTTTTCGGAGGCATTAATTTAGAAGATATTTCAGCGCCGCGAAGTTTCGAAGTAGAAAACCGCTTGCAGGATTTGGGAATACCCGTCTTTCACGACGACCAGCACGGTACGGCAATTGTCGTTTTGGCTGCGCTGCTGAATGCGGCAAAGGTGATTGGCAAAGAGGTTTCTCAATTAAAGGTAGTGGTCAATGGTGCAGGGGCGGCAGGCATTGCTATTACCCGCCTTCTGCTGGGGGTAGAACACAGCAATTCCGAGCATGGGGTGGCGGTAAAAGAAGTCATTATTTGCGACAGCAAAGGCATCGTTCAAGGGGACAGGGAAGATTTGAACGACTCAAAAAGAGATGCGTTGCAATACACCAACCCTCAGAATAAAAAGGGAAGTCTACAGGTTGCTATCGAGGGAGCGGATGTTTTTGTCGGTGTGAGTGTGGGCAATCTTCTTAAAACGAAGGATATTGAAACGATGGCAAAAGATGCCATCATTTTTGCCATGGCCAATCCGATTCCCGAAATCATGCCAGATGAGGCATACAAAGGAGGCGCAGCAATCGTCGGTACGGGGAGAGGAGATATGCCCAACCAAGTGAACAATGTCCTGGGATTTCCCGGCATTTTCCGGGGCGCGCTCGATGCCCGTGCCAAGCGCATTACGCCTGCCATGAAACTTGCAGCAGCGTTTGCCATCGCCAACCACCTGCCCAATCCAAGTCCGAAAATGATCATTCCAACGACGCTGAATGAGTCGGTAGCCTGGCAGGTGGCAAAGGCAGTTCAGGAAGCTGCCGAAAAGGAAAAGAAAGCTTGATTTTTTCCAAAAAATTTTGGACAAAAGGGCAAGTATTGTTCCGTCATTAAACCCTCTTTCGAAATTGTTTCCAAGGGGTCATGACCCCTCGGGTGAATTCGTCCTGACCAACTATTCCAGCATTAAATCTATTCAATGAATAATCCAATGCGGACGCACTTTCCTTTTTAATCATGCACATACCTGCCATTTCATTCAAAGTACCCGTATTGACCACTAAACAAATGCAAGAGGTGGACCGGCTGATGATTGAGAAATATCAGATCGCGTTGATTCAAATGATGGAAAACGCCGGGCGGGCTTTGGCGTTGACAGCCAAATTGGAATTTTTCGGAAATCGAATTAAAAACAAAAAAATAGCCGTATTGGCTGGGACAGGAGGCAACGGGGGCGGTGCCTTAGTTGCTGCCAGAAGGCTACACAATTGGGGGGCGAAAATCGAGGTCTTTCTGACCAAGCCACTCAAAAATATGCAGCCCGTCACTGCGCATCAATTGGATAGTTTAAAAAAGATGAAAGTGCCTTTTTTTCAAGGTGATACGATCAAAAATAAGGGTAATTTCGACTTGATAATCGACGGCATCATTGGCTACAGCCTAATTGGAAACCCGAAGGGAACCGCAAGAGAAATGATTGAGTGGGCCAATGCCCAAAGGGCGCCGGTTCTCGCCTTAGACACCCCTTCCGGCATCGATTTAACGAGTGGAAAAATTTATGCTCCCGCCATCGAGGCCATTGCCACGCTGACCCTAGCCTTGCCAAAAAAGGGATTGTTTTTTCCAAAAGTAGAAGCCCTTCGCGGAAAGCTCTTCCTCGCGGATATTGGCGTTCCCACCGAATTGTATCAAGAACCTGCTTTAAACTTGGAGGTGGGGCACCTTTTTGCAGAAAATGACATCTTATTGCTCAACGGATGATGTTAACGCGTCTCATCCCTGGCTCCGAAAAAATCTATTTGCCTGTCTTGTCCAAATGGAAAATAATCTTCCGATTCTATTGATCTTTTTGCCTCACAATTATTTCTTTTTTAAGGGGTCCCCTGCTTTAAAAAGGGAGTAGGCTTCCACTCGATTTTTTTCTGAAACCGGTGGCTGTCCATTGGCACCTTCTTCGAAGCAAAATATGTATCAGGATACGATCCGCAATTCCTTTTTACGTCTCTCCTATCCGAATCATTCCCTACGCATTTTGTGCTTTCCTATCAGACGTTTCAATATAAAATACAGGTATTCGGTACGAATCAGTTGGCTGGCGCTCCATTGGGTGTTTTCCATCGGGAATCGTTGAAAATGGTTGCGAAAGGCATCTACTTTTAAACCGGCCGTCCCGAAGGAAATGTCAAAAATGTTATCGCTGACGGCTTTTTCAAAAAATATTTTTTTGACGCTGTGATCCGTAAATGGAAAAGAAAATGCTTTAAATCGACTTCCGCTTTTTTCTTTAGCAAATTCGACGCTGTTGTTGGTTTGATGTAGTTGTTGTTTTAAGGGCAGGTCAGCATAAAAAGGATGGTCGATGCTATGCCCGCCAATGGTAAAACCGTCTTTTACCAAAGAGAGGATTTGATCTGTGTTGAGATAGGGTTGTTGATTTTTCAAAAACGCCTCGAAATCAACTTCCAACACAACAGCAGCCTCTTCCAGCAAGCTCTGATTTTGATAATTTACAGAGAGTAAAGATTCCTGCACCAGCTCAAATTTGGCGGTTTCTCCAGGAGGGTAAATCGAAGCCCCTATGAACAACTTTCTTAGCGCAGCCATTTCTCCTCCGGAAGTTGAGCGTTTTTTAAGGATGTCGATTAGAAGGCTCGCTTTGTAGCGAAAAAATAAGCCTTTATTGTCAACGAAAGCACTGTTTAAAAAGATAGTAGCAGGCACCCCCTTTCGCTTCAAAATTGGAGCGGCAATGTCGAAAACCTCTCGAAGCCCATCGTCGAAGGAAAGGAAAAAGCAGTTTTTTTCTAGAGTTCTTACGTTCTGGTTTTCAGCCGGTTGCAACAATTTTTCCAGTGGAACAGGCTCGAAATGTTTCAACAAAAAATCGAGGTCTGCTTCAAATTGTCTGGCAGAACGGGGCGGGTACAAGTGGCAAATGTGTGGCAAATTCAGGGCCGAACCAAGAGCATGATAATAGGGGGAAAATAAGCGCATCCCCGATACCTTCACCAAAGAAGGAAGCGGAATTTTCACCGCAAAAAAGCGCAGAAAGTGGAGCAAGGCTTTTTTATAAATCACCTTTCGGGTTTGTCCATCCATCATTGGGCTTGCCTATAATTTTCGAGCAATCATCAGTCCATCCCGCAGGGGAAGTAGCAAATTCTCCACCCGTGGGTCTTCTTGAACTTTCTTATTGAAGCGGTCAATCGACAAAGTATCGGAATCTCTTGCCGGTTCAACAACCTTAGCACTCCAAAGCACATTGTCGGCAAGGATGATACCACCGCGTCGAACTTTTTCAAAAACAAGGTCGTAAAAAAAAGCATAATCGCCCTTGGCAGCATCTATAAAAACGAGGTCGAAGGTTTCATCCAAACGAGGAATAAGGTCTTTTGCATCGGCCAGGTGAAGTCTTATTTTTTCTTCCAAACCCGCTTTTTGAAAATATTTCCGGCAAAGGTAAGCCAATTCTTCATCCACTTCGATGGTATGCAGAAGCCCTCCTTCGCGAAGCCCCTGTGCCAGGCAAATGGCCGAATAGCCTGTGAAAGTACCTATTTCCAATACCCTCTTTGGCTGTATCAAAGAACTGAGCAAGTTGAGAAATTTTCCTTGTAAATGCCCGCTCAACATTTGAGGGGCAACCGTTTTGAGATTGGTTTCCCGTTCAAGGGAGCAAAGTAATTCGGAGGGTTGACTGCTGTGCTTTTCGCAATAAGCCAGCAACTTGTCAAAAAAAGGAATCATCAAAGGTCGGTTTTCAACGGTTTCGGCGAAGGGGATTAAAGGCGGCGGGAGCTAGTTGTACCGGTCGCAAAAAATTGACAATCAAATCAGTCCATTGACTTTCAATTATTGAACGGCCGGTACTGTTAGTCATTGCCGGACCCCGCATTCTTTGCCGTGTCTCCGGAAATTCTCTTTGCTCCGACCATCTGATTGAAGTAGGTGGGAAAAGAAACGGAAGTATAATGAGAATATTTGAACTTCGAAGACAGGGGAAAGGAATAATGATTCATAAAACTGCTAAAAAAAGCCCGCATATCTTCTATCTCTACATTTCTAGAGGTTGGACGAAGATAGAAACCGATGTGCTCCACCGTTCCATTTTTGCTCCAAAAGACCTGCATCCAAAGTTTCACCCCCTTAAGCTCAAAATCAATTTCCCCGGCATAGGCTTCCATTTCGAGCAACATGCTCAACCACTTTTTGAAGGCAGCCTCCATGTCGTTGCCGCAGGCCTCCAACAAAGATTTATATTCCGGTGCGATTTTCTCATAATCCGTTGTTTCTTCACCCAACACAAAAACTTTTGGCAAGGTGGTCGTTGCCAAAGAGGATTGAATGGCGAGCTGCCCGAACAGGGGGTTTGATTGAAAAAGAACGAAAAAAAGGAATCCGGGAAGGATTGATTTGAAAGCTTTCATCTGTTCTAAATTTAGGAGAAATTATAGAAAAAATCATATTTTAAGAAAAGACTTCTGACAAGGGACTTTCTTTACAAGTATTGCAAAAAAAATGTTTCTTAATTTATCTAATGCTCAATATTGGCTTGTTGTTCAGGGAGAAGTTCAAAATTGGGGAAGGGTTTATTTTTTTCGTGAAACCGGGAATACAAAGGTAAAACCAAAAAATTAAAATGCAAAAATTATCAAGTTATATAAAATTGAAATTCAATATATTACAAATAAGAAAAATGTCATTTACAACTATTTATTAACTCAATTAAACGGGAAAAGGAAGCGATATTGGATAAATCCCAATATTTATAATCGAAGTTCTTCAAATTTTATTATTTGAAAATCAATTATTTAGCTCCTTATTGTGCGTTCTACTTCAGTGAAATTTAATTGCAATATGGGAGTTGGGGAACAATTAAAAAGGGGATGGAATAAATGAGCCCTGCTGCCTGTAAATATAATCAAACAAAATGCCGATTTTTGGAAGTTTCGAAAAAAAGTAACCACAAACTCTTTTTCAGTCAATTTTACTTGAAACAAAAAAATTTCCACCCTATCGTCGCAAAAGGCCAGCTAACCATCTAATACCTGCATCCATTAGAAGATAAACAGCTAACTTGCAGGCTCAAAGTTAAACCAACAAATCCATGGTAATTGACATCATACTTTTCCTTTTTGCAGCTTGGGGCTTTTACAGAGGGTTTTCCACCGGAATCATCAAGACCGTTTTCACCCTTTTGTCTTTTGTCTTGGCCTTGCTCGTTGCTTTCAAATTTGCCCCAGCCACAACGAGGTTTCTCGAAACGGCTTTCAACACCAACGAACCGCTTTTATTCATAGCCGGTTTTCTTTTAGCCTTTATTGCCACCATGTTTATCATTCGCCTGATTGCCCGAGGACTCGAAGGAATCTTGAGAACCGTTCATATCAATTTTATCAACAAGCTGGCCGGAGGAACTTTATCGGCTCTAATGATGGTTTTGATGTTCAGCATCCTCGTTTGGTTCGGCGACAAAGCTCACCTCCTCAGGAGAGAAACCAGGCAAACTTCCTACACCTACCCCTACCTCAAAGAATTTCCCGGCCAGATTCGAAAAGTTTATGACCACTTCAAGCCTACTTTTCGGCAATTTTGGGACGAAACCATCGAGTTCATGGACCGCATGGAAGAAATGAGTACCGAAAGAACCAAATCAGACCGAAGCATCTTTGACGTCCCGGAAGAGAAAGAAGAAGAAAAGGATACCGCCAAATAAGAAAGAAATCATTGGTCAAAATGGGTCTGTGGTCGTGGAAAATCGTGGGCATTATCGAAGAGGTGACTTGAAGCCATTCTCTCCATTTGTCACTCGAAAACGCCCTCATTTGGCCTCCCTGTCCGGGAAATAGAGCAGATAGTATCGTTTTCCCCCAAAATCCATTACGTCTAGATTATTTCCAAACTGAATAATATTTTGTTGCAGTTGAAAAAAGATCATTGTCAGGGTTTCGAGTTGCCCCACCCCTTTTTTTGCCCCTTGAATTTCTCCACGATAATGGCGTTCGGGTTGGTTATAGGTAAAGGTAAAAGAGGTTAATTTCTTCGCAGTAGCAGCTTCCAATTCGCCTTTTATGTTTGCCTCAATCATCAGGAATCGCCATTCCCAAATGTTGGCTTTCCCCTCTTGGGCGGTCGCAGCGACCTGATGTTTGTCGAGGGCTTTTCCGATTTGGGAAAGCAGCAGGGAAGCGGTTGCGTTGGTCTGTGCAAAGGCACTTAAAGAGGCAGATAAAAGCAGTATGGTAAAGAATGTTCGCATAGTGCGCGTTTGGATTTAGTGCATGAGTTAGTACCAACGAATTTGCGTCTTCAAGGTTTCAGACAACTTTGGTAAAACGCAAATTAGCTGCAAGAGACGAGCCCAAATCGGAACCGGTTTTTGAAAAAATGATGCTCGAAGTCTAGAACATTTTTCTAATCGAATGCCGGATAAACAATGCCGGCCTCCTTCCGCACGGCATCCAACGTTTCAATCAATTCGAGGCTGGATTTTAATGGAAAGCGGTCGCTTTCCTTCTTTCCGGCAGCCACACATTCCATCACCTCCATTGCTTCGTGGTAGTAGCCGTTTCCCTTGTAGGGGATAGATATTTCGAACCCTTTCTCCTCATAAATATTCACTTCGAGCTTCGCCGGGTGATGAAAGCGGGCTGGCAAATGGAGCGTCCCCTTGTCGCCGTAAATAAAGGCTTCCGTATTCGTTTTCACTACAACGGAGGCATCCAAAATGGCGATGGCATCATTTGGGTATTGAAATAGCATGGCGCAGCTTTCATCCACATTAGTAGGTCCAAAAGAGGCCATTGCATTAATCTGCCTCGGCTTTCCAAGCAGCATCAGCGCCAAAAAAACGGGGTACAAGCCAACATCCAACAAAGCGCCTCCTCCGAGTTCGCGTTTGAAAAGCCTGCCATCCGGCAAAAAGGGAGCCTTGAAACCAAAGTCCGCCTTTAGCATTTTTATGTCACCAATGGCGCCGGCTTCTATAAAGTCGAGTACTTTTTGGGTCGTGGGAATGAATCTCGTCCATAAGGCTTCCATCAGGAAGGTGTCGTTTTGGCAAGCTGCGATTATCATTTGCTGCACTTGGCGGGCGTTCATGGCGAAGGGCTTCTCGCAAAGTACCGGAACTTTATTTTCCAGGTAAAGTAAGGTGTTCTCGCAATGAACAGTATGAGGGGTGGCGACGTAAACGGCATCCAATTTTCCACATTTGG
>CAZJYF010000122.1:0-9423 GCA_964549665.1 uncultured Saprospiraceae bacterium | reverse complement strand
TTTTCAACACTTTGTGAAATAATCATTCAATTACGCAGATCTTGTAATGAAGAATTCAAGAAAGTGCCTCAAAATGATGGTGGATGGACGCTGCGTTCCGTCGGCTTGCCAAGCCATTGGGTTTTATGAAAATTTGTGATAGAATTGGAAAACAAATTAAAAAAAAAGCAATGACCCTTTTCATCCTGCAGATTTGACAAACGATAAAATCAATAAAGCCAATCAAGTGGCAATCAGCTTGTCAAGGATTGAAACTTCTGAATATGGCCCCTACAAGGGAGGCTGCAAGTACCATTTAAGGGAAAGGGGTCAGGTTAGTAACCCATTATATTCGGTTCCGAGATTCCAGTTTTTGGAATGGTGTCCATCTCCAGGTATTTTTTTATTCATTGGAGAAGTGGAGAATATAATTTCAATCCGGCAATTGATTCTTTACTATCTTAAAAAAATAATCAACTTTGGGTCAGATTTGATAGCTAGGTGGGCAAACGGAAGGACAGACAGCAGTTGCAAATACCGCCTGAGGAGCTTAGGTGATTCGTTGCTTTTTAAAACATAATACTGTAGAAAATGAAAGTACCAACGATTTTGATTGCGTTATTGTCGATGATTCATGTGTCAGATGTCAGGGGTCAATTCTGCATTCCAGGGAGGTTCGATACGACCACCTTTGCGATGAGCCAGATAGATTCTTTGCTGAATGTGAAATATGGTCAGAACTATAACTGGCAGGATACAGCTATTCAAAACCTTAAGATGGATGTCTATTTCCCTAAATCGAGTGTGGATCCTCTGGCAAAAAGGCCTTTGATCGTCATGATTCATGCAGGAGGATTTTATTTGGGAACAAGGCAGAGTTATAGATACTATTGCAGAGAGTTTGCCAAAAGGGGGTTTGTCGCTGCGACCATTGATTATCGGATTGGTTGGGATTTTGGATTAGGTCAGCATTATGAGGCATTTCCACTGTCGACCCAAATATCTTACCCCTTTAAATGCGAAGGAGATGCTACTTCTTCAATCAAAGCCTTGTACCGGGCATTGCAAGATCAGAAAGCGGCCATCCGGTTTTTGGTTCACAATGCAGATACGGTGATAAATATAGACACCGATTACATATTTGCTGGAGGTGGCAGCGCCGGAGGTGTATCCAGTTTGGGGATTCAATACTTGCAGCAGGAATTTTTTGACACCGAATTTCCCAATTTACACCTTCAGGATTCGTTGGGTCCGCTTGATTTTGCGACAAACTCCCTGCTGGAATCCTTCTCTTTGGCTGGAATCATTAATATGTGGGGAGCCGTTCCAGACACCTCATTAATCACCGCATCCAATAGTTTGCCGACCTTATTGATTCATTGCACAGGAGATACTTTGGTGCCGTGTATTTCCAGTAATTTTTATTCATGCCCAAACTATGTGGTAGCACAAGGCTCCTGCGTAATTTCGGAAAGACTAAAAAATTTGAATCAGTGCTATGAGTTCAATTTTTTTGACGCAACGCACCCTTTTAATGGTTGTCATGACGTTTACACCAAAGACTATCATATCGAGAGGATTTCAAAATTTGCCAAACGTGTATTTTGTGATGATTGCCGACAGATAACCATCGAAAATCAAATAGAAATTGGCAATGACACGCTAATAACCTCCGTGTCAACCGTCCTTTCGAACAAGGAGGAAAGCATAATTCTTTATCCAAATCCAGCGCATTCCCACCTCAAAATCACCTCTAGGGTTCCAATAAAAAGAATAAGTATTTATACTGTTTTCGGGGAATCAGTAAATACCGCTTTTTATCGAAATAGGATTGTTGATTTAGCTATAAATAGACTAGAAGCCGGCATCTATATTTTTGAAATTGAAAACACCAAGGGAGAAGTAGTGACCAAAAAAGTTATGATCAATAACTGAAACCTCCAATGATTTTAATCACCTATAAGAGGTGGGATGACAAATCTTTTTTAATCGTCATTTCATGTTTTCTAACTCAAACAAAGAAAAAAAATGGATATATGAGTTCGCTTATCCAACTTGTTGTAGGACTATTTTTTTAGCTTAATAAGCAATGTCCAAACGGAATCCCTGGCAAATACAGTGTCTTCAATTACTGGAGGCATCCCTTCAAAACTTGAAACTCAATAAAATGACTATTGACATTCGAAAAGCGACCAAAAAGGACTTGCCTGCTATTCACGCTTTGGTGCGGGAACTCGCCGTCTTCGAAGAGTCTGAATCTGCGTTTGTTGCCACCATTGAAGAATACGAGGAAGATTTCGCTGCAGGAATTTTTGAATCTCAGGTAGCGGAAGTAGAGGGGGAAGTGGTCGGCATGACCTTGTATTACATGACCTTCTCAACCTGGAAGGGAAAAATGCTCTATCTGGAGGATTTTGTGATCAAAAAGGGCTTTCGAAGATTGGGCATTGGACAACATTTATTCGATGCTTTTTTGGAAACGGCCCGCGAAAAAGGATGCAAATTAACCAAATGGCAGGTACTAGACTGGAACGAAACAGCGTTAAAATTTTACGAAAAGAATAATGCAATCATTGAAAAAGATTGGTGGAATGGTAAAATAATATTTCAGTGAACATTTTTTTAAATCGTATTGTTTCTCTGGCTGGGTAAAGTTCTAAAAAACGATAATTTGTCCAATTAAGAATAACTTGTTACCTTTATGGCGAATTTTCGCATTTCTCCTAATTGAGAAATTAGCTTAAAAAATAGTGTTTCATAGTGTGAGGGGTAACTGCTTCGGCGGTTGCCTCTTTATTTTTACAAATTATCCAACAGCAAACAGTCGGAAAAGACTTATTAAATTTCTCTCGCCATCAATTGATTCGCCAAGTCGGTTAAAACTATTTTTCTTTCGTCAGAAACCGGAATAGCTGCTAAGTGTCGCTTGGCAGTTTCCAGGTATTTTTCTTTTTCCGTTTCAGCTAAATCTTTGATTTTCAATTTGTTAAATATGTCAATAACGGTTTCTACCTTTTTTGATTCTTCTAATTCATGCATGGTAAAACAAGCCGCCAAGTTCCGGCGGGTAGAAGCATTGGCAATTTCCAGTGCCTTCAGCACGAGATAGGTTTTTTTGTTTTGAACAATATCTCCACCGACTTTTTTGCCAAACTTGGAAGGGTCGCCGAAAGTGTCGAGCAGGTCGTCCTGCAATTGAAACGCTATTCCAATGTTTCGCCCAAATTCAAAAAGGTGTTGCGCTTCCTGGCGCGAAGCATTTCCCAAAAGGGCACCCATTTCCATCGCGCCGGCAATCAGCACCGCTGTTTTTAATTCGATCATTTTTAAATACTCGGCAATGGTTACTTCCTGGCGTTCCTCAAAATTCATGTCGTATTGCTGTCCTTCACAAACATCTATTGCAACCCGATTGAAAACAGATAGTAACTGGGCGATTTTACTTTTGTCTTCTACCTGAATGAGATGATGGTAGGCATAAACCAACATGACATCCCCGGAAAGGATGCCGGTATTGAGGTCATATTTCACGTGAACCGTCGGTTTCCCCCTTCGTAGCGGGGCAGCATCCATGATGTCGTCGTGCAGCAAAGTAAAATTGTGAAGAACTTCTACGGCTAAGGCAGCAGGCAAGGCTTTTTCCACCTGCCCGTCAAACAAGCTGTGGCTGATAAGTAACAAAACAGGGCGCAAACGCTTCCCTCCGATACTCAAAATGTAATTTACCGGTTCATATAATTCCTGTGGCAGATTTTGGAAGGAATGTCTGGAGAGAAATCCTTGAAAAATAGCTTGAAATTGGCGTAAAGTTTGCATATGAAAAAAATAAAAAGTATTGCTTGACAAACAGTTGCCAGCAAAATTAACCCAAAATAGAATCGCTTAGTGCCTAACGCGGTGCAAAGTTATTCGTCAAGGGGGATTTAAGACGGTTGGCAAATGACTTTATACCCTTTCTTTTACCCAACAAACGGAGTTTTCTCAAATATTTTTTTAGGAGTCTACCAACTTGTTTGTTCTAGATTCCAAAGTGCTTTGTTTATCAAAAACTTTTCATCCTATTTAATGCACTTTTGTGGACAGGAAAAAATTTGATTCCCATTGAGGGAGTAGTAATTTTTTTTATGCGCACTTGAAAAATTAAAGATCCGGAAGATGGGCTATTTTTCAAATGTTTATTAGAAGAGAAATGCCTGCGCCAGTTTGCCCCAATTTATTGGGGGCACTTCGAGAAGGCATCATAGTGGGTAGGTTCATTGTTTGCGTACACTCTATGAAGGATTTCATTTTTTGATACTCGGAAAAGGATTTGGCAACTCCTGAAATTTGGAAGTGAAAACTCTCTTTTAATTCCTTATGGAGATGACTAAGTAATTTTTTGGTTCTATAATTTTTAAATTTTCAGCTAGTGAATTTTCTTTTTAGACACCCATTGTATGACCAAACAATAATTGCACAAATTCTAAAGAAATAGTATGAAAACACGCAGTCCGGTAAATGTTTTGCTAATTGAAGACAATCCCGGAGATGTCCGGCTGACACAGGAAGCTTTAAAAGAGGGTCATATTGACATACATTTGGAAGTTGTCATGGATGGCATGGAAGCGATAAAGTATTTGAAAAAGTGGTCGCCATATGAAGCTTCCATCAGCCCGGATCTGATTATGCTTGACCTCAACTTACCCAAAAGAGATGGCAGAGAAGTGTTGCAGGAAATTAAGACGGACCCCCAGTTGAAACGCATTCCGGTAGTCATTTTGACTACATCCAATGCTGAGCAGGATATTCTAAAGAGCTACAACCTCCATGTAAATTGTTACATTAACAAACCGGTAGATTTCGACAAATTTTTTGAAATTGTTCAAAGGATAGAAGATTTCTGGCTAAACACGGCTGTATTGCCAACCATGATAAGGAAAAAAGCACCAATTTAAGTTTTTCCAATGACCCATGCTTTTTGGGAAATCTGTGCACTGAATCAGCAAGGGAGCGAATAATCCGGACAGTGAACTTTAAAACCCATGAATACAAGATACAAGACGGCTATTTTGTTAATTGAGGATAATCCAGCGGATGTTGACCTCGTGAAAGAATTCCTGAAGGATGCGGCAATGAAATATGAGTTGTTTCAGACTGAAACGCTTTATGAGGGAATTGAATTAATCCATCAAACAGAAATCGAACTGGTCTTGTTGGACCTTACCTTGCCAGACATCAGTGGGTTTAAAACGCTAACTAATTTCCTGAACCAAGCGCCGCGTATCCCTGTCATTATTTTGACGGGTATGAACAACGAAATTATTGGCAATCAAGCGATTAAGGCAGGCGCACAGGATTTTCTAGTCAAGGGACAATTTGATGGGAAATTGTTGGGGCGGGTTATCCGGTATTCTTTGCAACGTTTTAAGGCTCAACTTAAGTTGGAAGAGTCTGCCAGGGAGTTGAAAATCCATAGAAAACATTACATCGAAGCACAAGAAATGGCTCATTTCGGCCATTGGGAGATGGACATTGTGACCAATGAAATGAAATGGTCGGATGAAGTTTTTCGCATTTTCGGCTTCCAACCGGGTAAATTAGCTCCGAAACTTTCCGACTACCTCAGTTATGTCCATTTGGAAGACAAAAAAAAGGTCGAGTTATTTTTTGAAATGGTGGCCAAAGATGGCAAACTCCTGCAAATTGAGCACCGCATCCTGGTCGAAGGCAAAACCCTCAAGGATGTTGCGCTTCAGGCAAAGGTCTATTATGACGACATTACGGATAAAATTTTGCTGGTCGGCGGGCTTCAGGACATTACCGACCGAAAACTTTCCGAAAAGCTCATCATCGAAAAGAAAATTTCTTCAAAAGCAGAGCGAATCAAAGAAGAGGCACTGGCTGAAATGGGCTTCCACATCCGAACCCCTCTTTCTTCAATAGTCAACCTTCTTTATCTTTTGGAAAACACCCGGATGAACCTGCAGCAAACAGATTATATCAAAGATTTAAAGACCTCCGTTGACGATCTATCCATCGCCATCAGCAACATGCTGAATTTTTCCGTCCTTGTATCCGACCACATCAAAGTGGAGGAAGAAAAATTCAATCTCCGGGATTTACTCAAAAGCATCGTCCAGGTCGTTCAAATCAAAGCAGATAATGCCATGTTGAATCTGCAATTTGACATCGAGGAGCAATTACCCGAAAATTTTCTTGGTGACACCAAAAAAATCACCCAAATATTATTCAATTTAATGGACAATGCCATCAAATATAGCCCTAAAGGTGGTAGAATCGTAGTGGAAGCGGGAATGAAGGATTTGCAGGCTTCCAGATTAAAATTAATCCTCCGGGTCAAAGATACGGGTAGGGGCATGTCGAGGAGCAAGATAAAAGAATTGCTCAAATCGGATGAGCTCCTAAAGATACATTCTGAAAATCAGGTTGACGGTGAGGCAAAAGAGTCGTTGGGCATTGCCATAGCTTCTAAATTATCGCAAACTTTGGGCGGCACTTTGAACATTTTCAGCAAAGAGGGGAAAGGCTCTGAATTTAGCATTACTATCCCCCTTAAAATTGCCAAAGAAACGACCTTTTTTGCTGGCGATGCACCCGAAGCGCCGCTCAAAATCCTCCTTATCGAGGATCATTTCCTCAATCAGATTGCTACCAAGAAAGTGCTCACCACCTGGTCTGATTTCGTCACCGTTGATATTGCAGAAAATGGACTCATAGGTGTCGAAAAATTCAGAGAACACGGCTACGACCTCATTTTGATGGATATCCAAATGCCGGTAATGAATGGCATCGACGCCGCCCGCAAGATTCGTGAAAACAGCGACGTTCCCATCATCGCCTTAACGGCAAATTCCACCAAACAGGAACAAGATAAATGCTTCGAAATTGGCATGAACGATTATCTCGCCAAGCCTTTCCAGCCAAAGGATTTGTATGCAAAAATTATGGCATTGATAGCCTTGGTGATGAATTAATGCCGGGCTTGGTTCCTGGTTATCACCTCGAGCCAAATGGAGGGGGAATGCCAATTTAAAAAAACAAATTCCAAAGGGTAAGCTGTCCCCATCTGTTGCCAACCCATAATTTTTTGCCTACTGCAAACTGCCGATTGTCCACTGCCTCAGTTCGTCACCGCCCTATCCAAATGCGCGTATCCTCCATCTACGAAAAGGAATTGCCCGGTGATGTGGGAAGCTCGTTCTGAAGCCAAAAAGACCACCATGTCGGCGATTTCCTGTGGTCGGGTCAGTCGGTTGCCCAGAGGAATGCTTTGTTCAATTTTTTGAAGCCTTTCCATCGGGTTGGGGGTTTCATCGATGATGCTTTCATAAAGGGGCGTCCACACTTCGGCTGGCAAAAGGGCGTTAACACGGATACCGTGTTTTAATAGTTGCACCGCCCATTCTCTCGTCAATCCCAGCACCCCACCTTTGGCAGCGGCATAGCCGGAAGTGCCTCCCTGCCCTGTGAGGGCAACTTTCGAACTTATGTTGACGATGGTCCCTTTTGATTGAATCAGAGAGGGCAGGCACGCGTTCGCCATCGAGTAATAATGAACCAAATTCAACTCCAACGACTGCCGGAAATCACTTACTGGACAGCCCAATGCCACCCTGTCGTTCCTCCCGGCATTGTTAATCAGGCAGTCTATGCGGTGAAATTTTTCCAACACTTTCCGCACTCCTTTTTCGCAAGCTCCATCGTCCGTCAAATCCACTTCGAGCGCCAGGGCTTCTTTTTTTTTGGATTTCAAATCGGTTTCTATTTGTTTGGCGTTTTCAAAATTAATGTCCAAAATGATCGGAATGGCTTGCTCTTCAGCGAAGGCATAAACAAGGGAGGCGCCAATGCCGGAAGCACCACCGGTAACGAGGACGATTTTATTTTTTAATTTTAAATCCATTTCAAATAGACCCTTTGAAGACCGCTTTAGAATGATTTTCTGAAAGGGAAAGTATCCAATATTTCCGAAAGGGAGACCATTTTGAAACGTTTTTTTCGGCTCCTTTTTCAGACTATTGCGAAGCAGCTTTGTATCTTGCGCTGAAAATACGAGTGCTTTCTGTGCTCTTTCCTAGCCTGAATTATCCATCATGTCGAATAAGAATCGGAACGAACATCTCGCTGTCATAGCTTTTCTGGGGTTGTATTTCATTGCCCTTATTGCGCTGGCATTTTCCAAAAACGGAACTGGCGACCACGGCGACAGCGTTCATCATTACCTCTGTGCCCACTATGCTTTTGACCACCCGCGTTTGTTTTTCGATCATTGGGCAAAACCCGTTTTTACTTTGCTGAGCGCTCCTTTCGCCTACTTTGGCTTTGCATGGATGAAGGTTTACAACAGTCTGGCGACCAGCCTGGCTTTGTATTTCACCTACCGGTCAGCGGTGGTGTTAAAATACCCACAACCATGGCTGGGGGCCTTTTTTGGTGCCTTCATGCCGATGTATCTTTTGCTGACCCAATCGGGTTTGACAGAACCTACCTTTGCACTGTTTTTGATTTTGGGCGTTTATTTCCAATTAAAAGATAAATCGCTTTCGGCGGCTATTTTGATTTCTTTTCTGCCTTTCGTCCGCTACGAAGGGCTGGTAATTATGGGCATTTTCGGCATCTATTATTTGCTCAACCGCCAATGGAAATACTTGCCTTTATTGCTCAGTGGGCATGTGGTGTACAGTTTGGCGGGATATTATTTTCACCACGATATCTTTTGGGTGATAACCGAAAACTCGAACGCCACCTTTTGGTCTTACGGCAGCGGGTCCTGGCTTCATTTTGTCAAAAACCTGTTTTACGTCATCGGTCCGCCCCTCTACTTCTTGTGGCTGGCTGGCATCATTTTCATGCTCATCGTTTTGGGGAAACCCTCTTTGGGGCTGCCAGGCAAATTATTCCGCAAAGAACTTTGGTTGGTCTATGGAAGCATGACGGCCTTTATCGGCGCGCATACTGTTTTTCACGGACTTGGGATTTTTAAATCGATGGGCTTGTTGCGGGTTCTCATTTGCGTGTTGCCTTTGGTGGCATTGGTTTGTTTAAATGGATGGAATGCTGGTTTCCGTTTAGTGCCTCGAGGGAGGTGGAAGGAGTTGCTGAAAATTTGCCTGCTCATTTACGTCGCCATTTTCCTCTTCTCGCGCCACCCGGCTGCTGTCCAATGGGACAGGGATTTGTCATTGCACCCCACCCAAGTTCTTTTGGAAGATGTAGCGAAATATTTGGAGGACTATCCCGGTCGTCGTTTGTATTACACCGCACCCTACCTTTCGATGATATTGAAAAAAGACCATTTCAATTGGGAAACCAACCGTCGTTTCGTGGAATTTCTCAAGGATGATGTACCCCTTGGTTCAATTGGAATCTGGGATAATTTGTTCAATGTTTTGGACGATGGAATTCAGTTGGAACAATTGGAAAAGGACATCCGCTTGCGAAAAT
>CAZJYF010000121.1:0-9440 GCA_964549665.1 uncultured Saprospiraceae bacterium | reverse complement strand
AAAAACCTTTGGTCATCTTGTAGCAAACTTGAAAAGCCTTTTATATTTTTGTAGAGAATAAAAACGGTGCCAATGAAGATTTCAAATCCTAAAGTTTGTGTTATTGGGGCAGGATGTTCGGGCATTACCGCTTTGAAAAATCTGATACAAGCAGGCGTTAAAGATATTGTTTGTTATGAAAAAAATGACCAAATAGGAGGCAATTGGATTTACACGGCGGGAGAATCTCATTCGAGTGTTTGCGAAACCACCCACATTATTAGCTCCAAAACCATGTCGGAATACCTCGATTTCCTGATGCCGGAAGATTATCCCGATTATCCTTCACACCGGCAGGTTTTGGCCTATTTTCAAGCCTATGCCCGGCACTTTGGCGTGGAACGCTACATTCAATTCAACACGGAAGTTGCCAAAGCTGAAAAGACAAGCGATGAAAAGTGGCATATTACCCTCAAAAATGGCGAGACAAACGTGTTTGATTATCTCCTGGTAGCCAACGGGCATCACTCTGTTCCCCGACATCCCGATTTGCCCGGAGAATTTTCGGGAGAATATTTACACGCCCACGCTTACAAAACGAATAAACCCTTCGCAGGAAAAAGAGTGCTCGTATTGGGTGCGGGAAATTCGGGTTGCGACTGCGCAGTGGAAATCAGCCGGGTAGCAGCCTTTACAGCTATCAGCATGCGGCGTCCTTACTACATCATCCCCAAATTTTTGATGGGTCGCCCGACGGATACTTTTAATAAACTCACCAATAATCTGCCCTGGTTTTTGAAAGGCATTTTTATGAAAACAAGCCTTTTTCTACAACTTGGAGATTACAACTTTTACGGCTTGGAAAAGCCAGACTATCCGATGACAATGTCGCACCCGGTACTGAACTCCGAGTTGCTGTACAAATTCCGGCACGGCGAGGTGCATCCCCGAAAAGGGATTAATGGGGTAGAAGGCAAACGCGTGTTTTTTAGGGATGGAACCGTAGAGGAATACGATACCATCATCGCTGCTACGGGGTACATAATCTGCTTCCCTTTTTTCAAAAAGAATTTCATCGATTACGAAGAAGCCGACAGGGTTTCGCTTTATCTTAGAATGATCCATCCCGACCATCCGACCATGTTTCTCATCGGTCTGTTGCAACCCCAAGGCTGCATTTGGCCACTTTCCGATTTGCAATCAAAATTAATCGCCAATCACATCATGGGTCGGTGGGATTTGCCTACCAATCTGCGCAAATTAGCAAAAAGAGAAACCGATGAAATTGAACGGGATTTCATCCCCTCCAAAAGGCACACCGTAGAGGTGCATTACCATACTTTTTATAATAAATTGAAAAAATTAATCCCTAAAAATGCGCCGGACTGGGAAGGCACGGAATTGCTGAAAGGCACGATAGTGCCTGTTCCCGAAGAAAGTTCAAAGATTCCCAAATTTCAGGATTTAAAAGAAGGGTAGTTCAGATTGCCGTCCTCGCCCTCTGCGCCTACTGCCAATTGCCTACTGCATCAGCCCTCCACCAAGGTCCCAATCATCTCCCCTTCGATAATCTTTCTGAGGTTTTCTTTTTTATTGACGTCGAACACGACGATAGGGAGGCTATTTTCCTGGCATAGGGTAAAGGCGGTCATGTCCATCACGCTCAAACCAAGGCTAATGACCTTGGCGAAGGTGAGTTTATCAAATTTGGTTGCATCCGGATTTTTTTCCGGGTCGGAAGAATAAATTCCATCCACCCGTGTCCCCTTCAAAATAACATCCGCATTTACCTCATTGGCCCGCAAAGCAGCGGCGGAATCGGTAGTAAAATAGGGGCTTCCAATTCCTGCCGAAAATATCACTACTCTACCTTTCTCCAAATGCCGGATTGCCCGGCGGCGGATGTAGGGTTCTGCAATTTGCTGCATCTGAATAGCAGATACCAATCGGGTGTAAACACCAATGTCTTCCAATGCACTTTGCAATGCCATGCCATTAATTACGGTGGCCAACATGCCCATGTAATCCCCCTGAACCCGCTCAACACCAGACCGGGAAGCTTGCAATCCCCTAAAAATATTACCACCTCCAATCACGATAGCTACTTCAACGCCCACTTCTACCAACTCCTTAATTTGTTCTGCGTAATGGTTCAGCATGGAAGATTCGATTCCAAATTGCTGGTCTCCCATCAAAGATTCACCACTCAATTTTAAGAGGATTCTTTTGTACTTTAATGGCATGATAATTTTAGGAAATTGGTGATTTGTGAAATAGAAATTCTGCAGCAGTGGGATATAAAAAAGGCGAATGATAATTCATTCGCCTTTTTTATATTTATTTTCCAAGTTCGATGTGCTTGAATCCGGTAACGGTAAGGTTATTGTCGACGCCGGCGAGATAATCCCTAACGGATTTTTTGCCGTCTTTCACAAATTGTTGATTCAACAAAGTGCTTTCCTTGAAAAATTTGGTCAATTTCCCAGTGGCAATCCTTTCTAGCATGGCTTCCGGTTTGCCTTCCCGGCGGGCTTGTTCCTTGCCGATTTCAATTTCTTTTTCGATGACCGTTTGGTCAATGTCTTCTTTGTCCACGGCAACGGGACGCATCGCTGCAACCTGCATGGCAACATCTTTGCCTACTTGCTCAAAGCCATTACCAGCTTTGTTCAAACCCACTAAAACGCCGGCTTTATTTCCCATATGAATGTAGGAAGCTACCTGTTCGGCTTCAAGGCGCTCGTAAGCCGACAATTCAATTTTTTCACCAATCACACCAACCTGTTCCGTTACTTTTTCATTTAGCGTGGTGCCATTGTAATCGAGATTCAGCAACTCTTCTTTGTTTGCAGGAAAATTATTTAAAGCAATCTTGGCAAAACTCTCCGTCAACTCGATGAAATCCTGGTTTTTGGAAACAAAGTCCGTTTCACAACTTAAACGGACAATTACCCCCTTTGTCTTGTCATCAGAAACCAGGGCCAAAACCACCCCTTCTTTGGCTTCGCGGTCTGCCCTTTTAGCGGACAATTTCTGACCCTTTTTTCGTAGAAATTCAATCGCCTTATCAAAATCTCCGGCTGCTTCCACCAAAGCCTTTTTGCAATCCATCATCCCCGCGCCAGACATTTCACGCAATTTTTTTACATCCATGGCTGATATTTTGCTCATACTTGTGGATTATTTTATTGTTTAAAAAATTAAAAAATACGGATACTTTAAAATTATTCAGCAGTAGCAGCTTCTTGTTCAACTTTTGCGCTGTTGCGTTCTTCCAAGCCTTGGCGAATAGCTTCTACCAAATAAAGGGTTATGATGCCAATGGATTTGGAAGCATCATCGTTTGCCGGAATGGGGAAATCAACCTGGTTGGGATTGGAATTTGTATCCACCATTCCAAAGGTTCGAAGGCCTAGTTTGTGTGCCTCTGCTACGGCGATGTGTTCGTGCGTTATGTCAACGATGAAAATAGCAGCCGGCAGCCGGTTCAAGTTGGCAATACCGCCCAACACCTTTTCGAGCTTGTTGCGTTCACGGGTCAGCGTCAAACGCTCTTTTTTCGTCACGCTTGTCAGACTACCGTCTTGAAGCATCCGGTCGATGGTGTTCATCTTCTTGACCGAACGCCGAATCGTAGCAAAATTCGTCATCATGCCCCCTAACCATCGCTCTGTAACATACGGCATCCCAACGGAACGCGCCGCATTGGCTACGAGGTCGCGAGCCTGCTTTTTCGTGGCAACAAACATTATTTTTCGTCCCGATTTGGCAATAGAACGCATGGCAGCAGCAGCTCGTTCCAAGGATTCTAGGGTGCGGTTCAGGTCAATAATGTGAATGCCTTTGCGCTCCATAAAGATGTAAGGCGCCATTTTCGGATTCCATTTTTTCTTTAAGTGTCCAAAATGAACCCCTGCATCTAAAAGGTCTTTATAGCTAGGCTTTTCCATGTTCTTTTTATTGTGGATTTTGATTATTAATTTATGAAAAGGTTCCGTTTGAAACCTAGTTTCACCATTATTAAAAATACGCCCCGAAAATTACCGCTTGGAGAATTGGAAACTCTTGCGAGCTTTGGGCTTGCCGTATTTTTTGCGTTCTACCACGCGGGCATCCCGCATAAGCATCTTTTGGGTTTTCAATGGTTTTCGAAACTCTTCATTCAACTTCACCAACGCCCGGGCAATGGCCATCCGGATTGCCTCCGATTGCCCTTTAAAACCACCTCCGTTCACATTCACCACGAGGTCGTAAATGTTTTCGGCCTCGACGGTTTGAAAAGGGTCGGTAATATTGGATTGAATGTGTTTTTGCGGAAAGTATTCTTTATAGTCTTTACCATTTACGGTGATAGTACCCTTTCCTTGTTTGAGGTAAACTCTTGCAATAGAGGCCTTTCGCCTCCCGATAGCATTGATCATTTCCATGAATCAAATAAGTTTTGGTGTTCCGGGATCAACCTTTCGGAAAGGCTGAACGCAGACCACTGAACTAAAAATTAAACGGTTCCGGTTGTTGTGCTTGGTGCGGATGTTCCGGTCCCGCATAAACAAATAATTTTTTAAACATCTGCCTTCCAAGGCGATTTTTCGGCAACATCCCCCGCACAGCATTTTCGATAATGGCAAAGGGTTTCTTTTTCAGCAAATCCTTGGGGGTAGATTTTCGCTGTCCCCCCGGATAACCGGTATAGCGCAGGTATTCTTTTTGGTCCATTTTGCTGCCGGTGAAACGAATTTTCTCCGCATTCACAACGATGACATAATCCCCGCAATCTACGTGAGGGGTGAAAGAAGGCTTGTGCTTGCCGCGCAAAACATGAGCTATGCGAGAGCAAAGACGACCAACCACTTCCCCTTCCGCATCCACGATATGCCATTTGTGCTCTACGGTCCCTTTATTCGACGACTTCGTTTTATAACTTAATGTGTCCACTTTTTTTATTTTAAATTATTGTATTGAAAACACTTTAAAATTTTGCGGCTGCAAAGGTAATTTTCTTTACTTTAAAAACCAACTTATTTTGCAAAAAAAGACTCGCCGCCATTCATAACGAATTGAAAGTCAGTCGAAATTTCGCACAAATTTTTTAATGGGTCAATATTCTTCAGAGCTTTCTGACTAATTGTCGGGCGGGAAAATGGAAACCTCTCACCACCCGCATAGGTCCTTGTGAAGGGAAATTGAAAAGCCCTATTATCTTCAAAAAATCATTTAACAAGAGACAGCCATTTTTTGACACTTTCCCATTTATTCAAAAAAATGAAGAAAATTGAGCTGAAAAACAATTTCCCGGACACCCTGTTATCCATTCGATAATGTCACTTCTTTGACCTATCTTTGTAATACATCAGCACCTATGTTAACTTCAATGGATAAGTTGGACCACAAAATTACCGCAAAACTGCCCAAAGACCCCACAGCAGCCTCGCGCAAGCGCGACCATATTGAGCTGGCATTCAAGTCTCAAATTGACGGCGGGAATTTGGATAAGCGCTTTTTCTACGAACCCCTCCTCACCGCCCACCCCGTTCCCGGAAGTTTAAAAACCTTTTCCTTTTTAGGCAAAACGATGCGGACGCCTCTGTGGATTTCGAGCATGACTGGCGGAACAGAATGGGCACACAAAATCAATCATAATCTCGCCCGGATTTGCCACCACTTCGGAATGGGCATGGGGCTTGGTTCCTGCCGGTCGTTGCTACACAGCGACGATACCTTAAAAGACTTTGACGTTCGTCATTTGATTGGGGCGGATTTACCTTTTTATGCCAACCTGGGAGTTGCTCAATTAGAGCAAATGATTGAACGTAAGGAAGTCTATCGCGTGGCCACGTTGATTGACAAGTTACAGGCGGATGGACTAATCATCCACATAAACCCCATGCAGGAATGGCTTCAGCCGGAAGGGGACCGCTTTCAAAAACCTCCGCTGGAAACCATCACCGCCTTTTTGGAGCAAACTGATGTCCGTGTGATAGTAAAAGAAGTAGGGCAGGGTATGGGCTATGAAAGCTTAAAGACCTTATTTAAACTTCCCATTGAAGCGGTTGATTTTGCAGCAAGTGGTGGAACTAATTTTGCCAAACTGGAACTTTTGCGCAGCGACAAAACGAAAAAGGAAATATACAAATCATTAGCCTACGTGGGGCACACAGCAGCCGAAATGGTGCTTCTGACGAATCAGATTGTAGAAGAGTTGGGGAATTCTCTTCGTTGCCGCCAAGTAATCATTTCGGGCGGCATAAAAAACTTTCTCGACGGGTATTATTTGATGAATAAGTTGACATTGCCTTGTATTTACGGACAAGCCTCCAGTTTTTTGAAACACGCTCTTGGCAGCTATGATGACTTGCATCATTACACGGAAGCACAAGTTCAGGGGCTTGAATTGGCGACTGCCTTTTTAAAAGTTCGTTAGTTAATCACCAACAAAAAAACAAGCAATGAAACAAGAAAAAAAAACAATCTCAGGCTTTTCTAAACTATCCAAGATGGGCAAGATTAGGTGGTTGGTGGAAAACTTTTTCAAAGACCCGGAGAATGTGATGAGGGAGTTGATAAGCTATTGGCACCACGATGAAGCGCAACAAAGGGTTTTGGATGGTTTCAGCGAAAATACAATTAGCAATTATTATCTCCCCTACGGCGTTGCACCTAATTTTTTAATCAATGGCAAAACCTATTGTGTGCCAATGGTAATCGAAGAAAGTTCGGTCGTAGCAGCGGCTTCGTCCGGCGCCAAATTTTGGATGACGCGGGGCGGGTTCAATGCTAGCGTCTTATCTACCAAAAAAGTCGGTCAGGTTCATTTTACATGGACCGGGGAAGTGGCTAAAATGAAGCGCGTATTCGCCGAATTAAAAACCGCTTTATTGAAAGATGCTGCCCACCTTACGGCAAATATGGAAAAAAGGGGCGGCGGTGTTATCGATGTCTTATTAGTTGATTTGACTCTACTCGAAGAAAATTATTACCAACTCAAAGTCACCTTTGAAACCTGCGACAGCATGGGGGCAAACTTCATCAATTCGGTCTTGGAAGAATTTGGAAGAACACTGACTCGATTTGTGATTACCCATCCCATTTTTGCAGAATCCGAAAGAACCATTTCCATCATCATGGCAATCCTGTCCAATTACAACCCGGAATGCCTCGTTCGGGTGAAAGCGGAATGCCCGGTAGAAGATTTGGGAAATTTCCCGGATAGGATGGGCGCTCAACTCTTCGCCGAAAAATTTCACAAAGCCATACGCATAGCGCACATCGACCCCCACCGGGCCGTCACCCACAACAAAGGCATTTATAACGGCATCGATGCGGTTTTGCTAGCCACGGCAAACGATTTCAGGGCTATCGAAGCTTGTGGGCACGCTTATGCCGCCAAAGACAGCCAATACCACAGCCTCAGCTACTGCAGCATCGAAAAGGGGCGATTTAAATTTTGGCTCGACCTGCCCCTCTCCGTCGGAACGGTGGGCGGTTTGACGAAGTTGCACCCCATTGCCAAGCGATCTCTCGAACTTTTGGGAAATCCCGATGCCAACGAACTAATGAAAATTATTGCTACCGTAGGTTTGGCTCAAAATTTCTCCGCCATAAAATCTTTAATCACCACGGGCATACAGAAGGGTCACATGAAAATGCACCTTTTAAATATCTTGAACCACCTCGGCGCTTCCGAAAAAGAAGTGCAGGAAGCGGTGGCGTATTTCAAAAGCAAAGGGGTTTCTTTTACGGCTGTGCGCGGTTTTTTGGAGTGGTTTAGAAATAAAAAACGAGAAAAAAAAAGGGTCCTGGTTTTAAAAAAATGAAACGAGTGTGTAACAAAATCAACCTGATTGGTGGTTTACGATTAAACGATATTTGATTTATGATTTTTATGGACATCTTCCCAACAAGCTCTGAACCTGCGAACGAATGCCTCACAAATCACAAATCGTTTAATCGTAAATCACCAATCCATAAGATTGCCCGACACCTACATTTTTGTTTTTTGTTTTTTCGAATTTTGTTACACATTCAAATGAAATCGCATCAAACTACAGCTTGCCATCGAACAGTCCTTCCACGCCAACGGTAAACTATTGCTCACCGGAGAATACTTCGTTCTCGACGGAGCGCTCGCATTGGCGTTGCCAACAAAATTTGGGCAACGGTTAGAGGTCTCCACAAACGAATCAAGCGACTTTTTAGACTGGCAAAGTTTGGATAGCGCGGGAAACACATGGTTTTCCGCCCACTTTTCACTGCCTACACTTTCGGTTATCGGCAGAAAGGATAATGAAATAAGTCTCCGGTTGGAAGCACTTCTAAAAACGGCCCACTTACTCAATCCTTCCTTTCCCGGCAGCAAAGGCGCAAAGGCTTGCGCTTTCCTGGAATTCCCGCGGGAATGGGGCTTGGGAAGTAGTTCCACCCTCGTTTATCTGCTTGCGCAATGGGCAAAAGTAAACCCTTTCGATTTGCTGAAAAACACCTTCGGCGGCTCCGGTTACGACATCGCCTGCGCGGCTGCCAATGGTCCTATTTTGTATCAAAAAGGAAAGGAGGAAGCCTTTTGGGAGCGGGTTTCTTTCGCTCCTCCCTTTCGGGAAAATCTTTACTTCGTCTATTTGGATAAAAAACAGAACAGCAGGGAAGGCATCGCCCGTTACCGGGAAAAAGTAAAAAATTCGCCCCGCTTACTCGATGAAATCTCAAACCTGAGTGCTCAAATTTTGAAAACGGCAAATTTGGAAGATTTTGAAAAAATAATCGCCTGCCACGAATCTATTATCGCCGATGCTCTAAAATTGTCACGCGCCAAACCCCTTTATTTTCAAGATTTCTGGGGCGAAATTAAGTCCTTGGGGGCTTGGGGAGGCGACTTCGTTTTGGCCACCGGGAATCGCACTTTTGAAGAGACGAAAAAGTATTTTCAGACAAAAGGTCTCGAAGTCATTTTTAAATTCGATGACCTAATTTTGAATTCAACAAAGTAAAGGGAAATGGTCATTGGTCATTGGTCATTAACATCAAAAGTCAGGAATAATGGTGGAACAGATGGAAAAATATATTGTACGCTTCACCCAAAAATCCCATTGGGAAGAAGCGCAAAAAAATGGTTTTTACAGGGCAGAAGATTTCGAGAAAGACGGCTTCATTCATTGTTCAAAAATAGAGCAGGTCGTCCGCGTTGCGAATGCTTTCGCAAAGGGGGAAAGTGGGTTGGTACTCCTCCTTATCGAATTGGAGAAGGTTGCCGCATTGGTGAAGTTTGAAGGGCGACATGCCGGCGAAGAAAAGTTTCCGCATATTTACGGGGTATTGAATCTCGATGCCGTAAAAACATTTTATGACTTTGAACCGGATGGAGATGGCTATTTCAAACTTCCGTTTAAGGAATGGTGAAAAAATAACTTATCCCTTTTGAGTAGCTTATTTATTCACCATTCCTTAGAACCGTAAAAAATCAAAAT
>CAZJYF010000120.1:0-9506 GCA_964549665.1 uncultured Saprospiraceae bacterium | reverse complement strand
AGTCGGCGCTTAGCTTTTCCGTCAAAATCCCAAAGCAGGTTTTAATGCCATCTTGCATATTTCCGAGACGTAGGTTCTCGTTTGGGCTGTGTTGGTTGTTGTCCATATTAACGAGGGGAACGATGACCGCCGGAACGCCAAGCGTTTCAATCAGGGGTGTTACCGGGACGGTGCCTCCCATAATCCTGATTCTGACAGGTTCTTTTCCATGAACTTTGCGAATAGCTTGCGCTAACCATTGTCCTGTCGGTGAATCGATGGGCGTCCGGAAAGGATTCACCGAAGTTTTCCCTGTAAAAGTGGCTATTTTGGGATACTTCAAACGCTCATCCCGGGAAGGCTCTCTTTCGATGACATAATAGCCCTGACTTTCAATGTGATTCCTGACCAATTCCAGCAAATGATCGCCGTCAGATTCGGGAACCAATCGAATGCCCAATTGGGCAACCGCTTTATCTGGCACGATGGTGCGGGTTTGTTTCCCAATCCAGGCAGAAACCATTCCCCGGACATTCAGCGAAGGATATTGCAAGGCCTCCTGATAATTGTGACCGACTTTTTCCGGTTCGGCAATGCCGATTCGGTCGTTTATTTCAGTTGCATTGTCAGGCACAGCGGCGAGGATGGCTTGGGCTTTTTCGTCCAATGTGATGCCGTCGTAAAATCCTTTTATCAGCACCCTCCCATCTTCATCTTTCATGGAAGCAAGTATATGTGCCATTCGGAAAACGGGGTTCGGTGCGTAGTTTCCAAAATGGCCGCTATGCTGTGGGACTTCCGGCCCATAAACGGTCAACGTGGCGCCAACTATGCCCCTGCAGCCAAAAGTGAGGGTAGGCAAATTGGTCGGATGTGCCGGGCCGTCCATGATGATGAGGCGGTCGGCGGCATAGAGTTCTTTGTATTGTTGAAGCGTCGTTTTTAATCCGGCAGACCCCTTTTCCTCTTCTCCGTCCAACAGGACTTTTATGTTAAAAGCGGGTTGGATTTGCTGCTTTTCTATAATGTCAATCGCCTTAAGAAACATTATAATCGGCCCCTTGTCGTCCGCAGCGGAACGGGCAAAAACGCGCCATTCCGGGTCGTACCTTCCTTGAGCCAACTCCCAACTGATTTCCTTCCATTTTCCATCTTGACTACGGTGTTTAAGAACTGGTTTAAAAGGATCTGCTTGCAACCATTTGGAAGGATCAACGGGTTGACCATCGTAGTGCAAATAAAACAAAACGGTGGGAAGACCGGCAGCCACCGATTTTTCAGCAAAAAAAAGCGGGATGCTCCCCGTTTCCAGTATCTTGGTTGCAAATCCTCTTTTCGAAAAGGCTCCCTTTAACCAAGAAACATTCCTTTCCATATCGTCCGGGAAATTGGCATCGTTGGGTATGCTGACAAACTCGCGATGCTCTTTCATGGCAGAAGACATATTGCCCAGAACCCATTCATCAAGGCTTTGTGACGAAAGGGGTTGACAGGAGATATTATTCGGGTGGAAAGTAAGTTGAAAAAGGAAAAGAAGGCAAATGAGGACGGAAGATTTCATGCGAATTATTTTGAAATGGAAAACCAATAGACGTTTGCAAAGAAAATGGGTGGGCTATACCCCAGTTTTTCTAATTTTTTATCACCTCCAACAACTCACTGAGTATCATAGCCGTGGCGCCCCAAACGATCTTTTTCTGGACGTCATAATAAGGAACATTTTTTATAAAAATATTATCGCTGATTTTTAAATCAATTTTTTGAATCGTGTTGGGGTTTTGAAGGTGTACGAAGGGTATTTCCAAAATGGCATCCACTTCGCTAAGTTGAGGAGAAAAAACCGGCGTATAATGGATATATCCGACAAATGGATACACCAGGAAATTACTGACCGGAATGTACAATTTGGTCAACTTGCCCAATACCTTTATGTCTTTAGAACAGACCCCTACTTCTTCCTCTGCTTCCCGCAAAGCTCCGTTTACTAATTTGCCGTCCGTTTTCTCGTACTGTCCTCCTGGAAACCCAATTTGACCGCCGTGCCGGTCATTCGGATGACCGGATTTTCGCTGTATCAAAACGAGGTGCCATTCTGTAGTTTTTGGATAGAAAAGGGCCAGCACACAGGCCGTTTTGGCATCCGGAGGTGGGGGTTGAAAACACTGCCGTAGGGCATGTGCCATTTTGCGCTGTGCCGGTTTTCCCGGAAGTGGTAGTTGAAGTCGCTTTTCCAATTCCCGAATTAACATGATAGAGGGCATGGCGTTTTTTTTGAATTCCTTGCAGCAAAAAACCCCGACAAAAAAGAATTTGCCAGGGTTTTTCAAACATACTATGAGAAAACAACTTTGAAGAAGGTTTTCGTATTCTTTATTTTTTGTTAGAAACTTGCAAATATTTTTCCAAGGCCATGGTCATTGAAGGAGATTCGGGTTTTGGGGCTTTGATGTTAATTCTCAAGCCTTTATCCTCAACCGCTTTAGAGGTGCTGTTTCCAAAAACGGCGATGCGGGTATTGTTTTGCTCGAAATTTGGAAAATTGTCATACAGCGACTTGATGCCGAGGGGGCTGAAAAAGACGAGTACATCGTAAAAAATTTCCCTCAAATCAGACAAATCACTACTCACAGTGCGATACATCATGGCTTCTTTCCAATCGAAGCCGTTATTGCCCAAGAATTCGGAAACTTGCTTCGACCCCAAATTGGAACATGGCAACAAGAAATTTTCCTTTTCCTTATGCTTCATCAAATAGGGGCGCAAGTCTTGGATGGTTCGTTTTCCGGCAAAAACTTTCCGCTTCCTATAAATAATAAACTTTTGAAGATAATTGGCAACAGCACCAGTCAGGCAGAAATATTTAGTCTCCTGCGACATTTGCACACGCATTTCTTCACAGGTGCGGAAGAAATGGTCAATTGAATTTTTACTCGTGAAAATAATGGCGGAAAATTCATCAGGCCGGATACGGGCCCTCCGGAACTCTCTGTTATCTATGTGTTCCACATGAATGAAAGGGCGCCAATCTATCTGTAATCCGTATTTCTTTTCTAACTCGTAGTACGGAGAGCGTTCTGGTTTTGGTTGTGAAATCAAAATTGATTTAACCTTCATATAAGCCTCTCCCTTCGCTTTTCCATTTGAAGCCATCCAGCAATTTTTTGTGAAAAGACTTTCTAAATTAAATTCTGTAAACCGCCTTCTGATAAATACAACTTTAGCAATATCAAAAGAGGGGCAATTTCGACGGCGCAAATATACAACAAAAAATGAAACTTGTGAAACACAACAAAGCGGCTTCCAATGAGAAATCCCCTCAATATTCGGAACGTGTAGGAAGCAATTATCAATCCAATAGCAAGGTAAATCAACACCGAAACAAGACCTGTCGAAGCGAAGGCCATGAAAATGGAAAAAGGAATTAAAATCAAACCAGTTAATATATTAAAAATAATTATTGTAAAACTGTAAATCCCTATCTCCTTACCAACAGGGAATATAAAAGCGACCAAACTCAACAAGATATGTTTGAAAAAATAATAAGCTGCAAGGCCTCCTGAGCAATAAAGCAAAGAAGAAATATTGGAATATTTCATCTCAAATCCATTGTGTTTTAAAAGTAAAAAAACAAACAATCCGGCGCTGAAAAAAGAGAAGATATACAATATCAAATAAGGGAGGCTGACAATGGGCTTGGGTTGTTCCCGATGTAACTGATTCAACAGGTTCTCGTTAAAAAAGGCGCGATAGACCTTGCCGACAATGGTTCTGAAAACAGTGAATAGCAAAGTGAGGGCTGCCAATAGCAGAAGCATGTTGAAAAATAAAAAGCGGCTGTAGCTTTCTTCTTCCCCAAGCGTTGAATTTTGATCCTTTTTTTTTGCTGCGGCTGTGTTCGGCTTTGGGTTTTTAGGTATGGGTGAAGATTGGGGCGAAGCATCATTTAGCAGGTCAAAGGGATTGGAAGAGAGTGATGGTGTAGAGTCAGAGTATGGTTTCGTTTTCTTCTCTACCCTGGAAAGGATTTCAAAAGGGTTGTTGCTGCTTTGAGACCATCCATTGAAATGGCTCAGTGGGAGCATTAAACAAGTAAGAAAAAAGGCGCGTATGTTATTTTTTATCATCATGCTCGTCATCTGGAATCTGTGCAAAAATAAGTTTTCCAAATTCGATTTCTAAATATTCAAAGGGAAAGTTATTCGTTATAAATTTAACCTCCTGATTAAATAGGTTCTGCTGTTCTTTTGATTCAGGTGCAAGATGAATACAAAAACACCAATGATGGCAACGCTAAAGACGTGAAAAACAGCGCCATCCAAATAGCCCTTCTTTGAGTCTATTGACATCATCGGGCCCATCAGTTTACAGACTTATTTATTAAAGATTAGGTGAAATGAAAAAGAACGGAAGGAATTTCACGAAATATTAAACATTGCGCTGAAAATGCTGGGAAAGGATTTGAAAAACTGGGCGCGGATGATTACATCAGCAAGTCTGTTAGCATTTAAGAATTAATTTTGAAAATGGAGGTATTTTTAAAAGGAGTGAAATTTTTGCCACCCAATAGAGCAACTTTTATCAAATTGGGAATAATGTCTTTGACTGTGAACCCCTTACTTTTCCTCTGAAAAGAAAGGCTGAACCAGTAACTCAAATAGAAGCAATCCTGCTCTGGTTTTTATGCAATACGCCATTGGCACGTTATCGAAAAGTATGCCGACCACAAATCTATTGGGGTTAGGACTTTCCAATGCTTCGGAATGAGTTTTGGACCATCGAAGAATTTTCAAAATGTTTTTTATCAGAACCACTTCCCTCCCAAATTCATAATGAGGGAATCAAATAACAGTCCTTCCCCTCAAATGCAAATCCGGGCGGGACTAGACAAATAATTTCATCGCAATATTATCTGCCAGCAACTTCCCTTTGTCCGTTAGGAAAAATTTGCTGCCAAGAACCTCGATGGTTTTGTTTTCAATAAACTGAGCCGATGTTTCCAAAAAGTGTTTCTCTAAGTCATCTCCCCACCTTTTAATCTTTTTCAAATCACATCCCCAACTCGTTCGCAGCGAAGTCATCACGTATTCGTTGTATTGCTGGCTGCGGGTCAATATTTCTTTTTCAAAAGGAAGAACGCCCTTTTTAAGCGATTTCAGGTATTTAATGTTGTGAGCAACATTCCACTGCCTGGAGGTACCGTTGAAGGAATGGGCAGAAGGTCCGAGGCCCAAATATTTTTCCCCCAACCAATAGCTCGAATTGTGGCGTGCATGGCATCCAGGCTTGGCAAAATTGGAGATTTCGTACTGTTCGTAGCCATGCTTCTTCATGGACTTCTGAAGCCATTCAAACTGATGAGCAGCATGTTCTTCATCGAAAGGGGGCGCTTTTCCGGTTCGCACAAAATGGTCGAGGGCGGTGAAGGGTTCCACTGTCAGGCAGTAGCAGGAAATGTGGGGAATTTGGTAGTCGAAAAGCGTGTTCAGATTATCTTCCCACTGTTGGTCGGAGGTGGTTGGAGAACCATAAATCAGGTCCAGGCTCAGGTTTTCAAAACCGAGGGCTAAAGCATTCTCGATACACCTCTTCGCTTCTTTGACTGTATGTACCCGGTTCATAAATTTTAGGTCCTTTTCAGAAAAAGATTGGACGCCGATGCTCAGCCTGTTTACCGGGGTTTGGCGCAGTGCTTTGAGTTTTTGCAAAGTCAGGTCGTCGGGATTGGCTTCTAGGGTGATTTCCACCTCATTTGCAAAAGCGTGCAATCGATTTATTTTTTCAAAAAAAAGGTTCAATTGCTTTTGAGATAAAAGAGATGGCGTTCCGCCTCCAAAGTAAATGCTTTTTATTTTCTCTCCTTTTAAATATGCTTTTTGCAGCTCTATTTCCTTCAAAATAGCGGCGACCATTTCCGGCAGATACTTCATCGAAGTAGAGAAATGGAAATTGCAATAGTGACAAGCCTGTCGGCAAAAAGGGATATGTAGATAGATACCTGCCATGCTTTAAAAAGGCAAAAATTAGGCTTAATTCCTGGAAAGTCCAAAAGACGGCTCTTGCCTTGTTTAATCCGAAAGAAGACTTCCCTTCGATTCAACCAATTAACCAAACCATTTTGTTGGACAAAATGAATTATTGCCTTACTTTTGCCCGCCGAAACGAAAAGCCTCGAAACGTCAGGGTTCAATGTTCAAATGATTAAATAATACACAGCTATTGTTTTGGACATTGAACCTTTTGAATTTTTATTCCGGCTTAAGGTGTCTGGCACCTGAGCAAAATTATTGAGCCTAACTTAACCAACAGACTTTTGCCGTCAGATAAAAGTCTCGTTAACAACTTAATAAAACTAAATAAAATGGGTGATACATTAACCTTAGTAGTTCCGTTTTTTGGTGTATTGGCGCTGTTGTTCACTTTCTGGAAATCTTCCTGGGTATCGAAGCAGGAAACCGGAACCGAAAAAATGGCAATCATTGCAAAGCATATCTCAACAGGGGCCATGGCCTTTTTGAAAGCAGAATACCGGGTGCTTTCCATTTTTGTCATCGCCGTCGCTATTTTATTGGGTTTCAGCGGTACGATGGAAGGTTCTTCTCCACTAATCGCGCTTTCTTTTATAATTGGAGCTTTGTGTTCTGCCCTGGCGGGTTTTATTGGTATGCGCGTAGCTACAAAGGCAAATGTCAGGACCACGAATGCTGCAAGAAGTAGTTTGGGCAAAGCCCTGGAAGTTGCCTTTGCCGGCGGTTCGGTCATGGGACTTGGCGTGGTTGGTTTGGGCGTTTTGGGTCTCGGTTCCTTGTTTTTGCTTTACTCAAACATGGGTTGGGTTTACTCCCTCATAGGTTGGGTTGACCCAAACATGGGTTGGGGAACAAGCAAAGTCATCACCGTCATCACCGGCTTTTCTTTTGGCGCCTCTTCTATTGCCCTTTTCGCAAGGGTAGGCGGCGGCATTTACACAAAAGCTGCCGATGTGGGAGCCGACCTCGTGGGCAAAGTGGAAGCAGGCATCCCCGAAGACCACCCACTAAACCCAGCGACCATTGCCGACAACGTGGGCGATAATGTCGGAGATGTGGCAGGCATGGGCGCTGACCTTTTCGAATCCTACGTTGGTTCCATTATCGGGACGATGGTTTTGGGCGCCGTTTTCATTGGCACCCAAGGTTTCGAAGAAGGGAATGCTTTCGGCGGTTTAAATGCCGTTTTGCTGCCGCTGCTTTTGGCAGGTGTGGGAATTGTGACCTCCATTTTGGGAACCTTTTTCGTAAATGTAAAAGAAGGCGGCAACCCACAAAAAGCCTTGAATATGGGTGAGTTTTTGTCTTCAGCTATCATGCTGGTCGCCACTTGGCTGGTAGTCGATTGGATTTTGCCGGAAACTTGGTCATATGATGGACAGGATTTTACGTCCACGGGGGTTTTCATGGCAGTCATTTTTGGTCTTGCGGCGGGCTTGCTTATTGGGTTGATCACCGAATTCTACACCGGGACGGGCACAAAACCGGTGAGAAATATCGCGGCTCAATCTCTTACCGGGTCGGCTACGAATATCATTGCCGGTTTGGGTGTGGGCATGCAATCAACGGCCATGCCCATCGTGGTTTTGGCGGCAGCCATCATTGGTGCCCATCATTTTGCCGGCTTGTACGGCATCGCTATCGCTGCCGTCGGAATGCTTTCCAACACAGGTATTCAACTAGCAGTGGATGCTTACGGTCCTATTTCCGATAACGCAGGTGGTATTGCCGAAATGGCTGAACTGCCCAAAGAAGTTCGTCAACGAACCGATAAACTGGATGCCGTTGGAAACACCACCGCCGCTATTGGCAAAGGTTTTGCCATCGGTTCGGCTGCTTTGACGGCTTTGGCCTTGTTCGCTGCTTTTATGGAAACCGCCAATATTAAGACTATCAACATTGCAAATCCTGTGGTCATGGCAGGCTTATTCCTGGGGGGAATGTTGCCCTTTTTGTTTTCCTCTTTAGCCATGGGGGCTGTCGGACGGGCTGCCATGGACATGATTCAGGAAGTACGACGACAGTTCAAAAATATTCCCGAACTGAAAGCCGCCTTGGCGGTAATGCGAAAAAACGATGGCAAAGAAATGGAAGACTGGAGCCCAGCCGACAGAAAGATATTCGTCGCCGCCGACGGCAAAGCAGAATACAGTAAATGTGTAGAAATTTCGACCAAAGCATCCATTCGGGAAATGGTCCTGCCGGGGTTGTTAGCCGTAGGGTCTCCGGTTTTGATTGGCTTCACCGGTGGTCCTGAAATGCTTGGAGGCTTGTTGGCTGGCGTTACGGTTACCGGCGTATTGATGGCTATTTTTCAAGCCAACGCAGGCGGTGCCTGGGACAACGCCAAAAAGATGATTGAAGAAGGCATCGAAATTGACGGTCAAATGTATCACAAAGGTTCTGAGCTCCACAAAGCTTCTATCGTCGGTGACACCGTTGGAGACCCTTTTAAAGATACTTCAGGCCCCTCTCTCAATATTTTATTGAAACTAATGTCCGTAGTAGCACTAGTCATTGCACCTTTGCTTTAAGAACGGGCCCACTTTATAAAAAAAACCCTGCCAACGGTTGCGGCAGGGTTTTTTTTTGTTCCCAATTTTTAATCCTGTTTTTTAAATACTTTTCTCAGCAAATCCGTCGTCCTTGCCCCCACATTTGTACGAATGTTTTTTTCCTCTTTTGCTACCATACCGAACAAGCCTTTTAAAGCCTCATTGGTCACATAATCATCCAAATCGGGGTTTGCTTTTTCAATAAAAGGAATCTTATTATAGGCGTTTACCGCATCGCGCCAATAACTGCGGGCGTTGAATTTGTCCAAGGATTCAACGATGACGGGGTTGAACTCGCCGTACAGTGGGTTGAAAGTGGTCTGATGCAAATAATTGGTGGCTGCGTCATCCTCCCCCATCAGAATGTCCATGGCATCCGTGAAGGTTATTTGCTTGATGGCACTGACAAAAATGGGTTTGGCTTTTTTTGCCGCTTCTTCTGCGCCGCGGTTGATTTTTTCCAAAACGATGTTTTCCACATTCGAAAAACCAGGAATATTGTGCAGTTTGTCGGTCACCTTCCGGGCTTCGGGAGGAAGCAGAATTTTGTACGGACTTTTAAAATAGCCGTCCTTTTGGGACAACAAATCGGATCCTTTGCTAATGCCGATTTCAAGGGCCTCCTTCAAGCCTCCCGCCACTTCAACGGTTGTCAGGTCGTCAATGCCAAGGGAATCTAATGCCCGCTGAATGGAAGCAGGGTCGCAGCCAACAAATTGAACGACCGCCAATACGAGAAGTAGTTTTTTTACCATGATTATTAATTAGATTTATTGAAATGGTTATTTCGAAATGGATGATGGTTGAGAGATTGAGGTAGTCTAAACAATTCTTCAATTCAACCCTCCACAATAAAAGGGTCGTTTAATCAAGCCTACCAGCAATAAAGGGCTTAACCTGAATAAAACTCAATGCACTCCTGGAAATCGAAAGAGCTTCGTGTAGG
>CAZJYF010000119.1:0-9572 GCA_964549665.1 uncultured Saprospiraceae bacterium | reverse complement strand
CTACTCTTGAATTTCCGGGGAGATGAAAGGGATACTTCCGGTAGGTTACTCGCAATAAAAATGGTGTCTCCATCGTCGCCCACCACAACCGTAACCAAGCCATCTCTGATGCTTGGTTTTTCCGGTTTATCTTGTGCAAAAAGGGGGCCCGTCAGCAAGCTGAAAACCAGAAACATCAAAGGATTCCTTTTCATGTTTTCTCCATTAAAACCCAAACAATTTACATCATTTAGCAGAAAGAAGTTTGGAAAAAATTGTTAAACACCAAGGGCAATTTACCTCAAAACGCAAAAAGCGGAAGCGCCATTGCACTTCCGCTTTTTTTGCAATTTCTTTTTGGAAGAATGGATAATCGTTCGATAAAAATAATCGGAACACCCCCACTCACTTGCTTTCATATTTTGCCTGAAACCGGCGGTGCAATATCTTTTGCTTGTTGTCTAGATTGATTTCCTTACCCCGGATGAAAGCTTGGGTGACTTCGCTTGAACGCATATCCAGCACATCTCCTGTACACAGGAATAGAGTCGCGTCTTTGCCCGTTTCGATGGTTCCGACGGTTTTTTCGATACCCAAAATTTTAGCCGTGTTAGAAGTCAGTCCTTTAATGGCGTCTTCGTAATCCAAGCCGAAACCGACGGCTTGCCCTGCCTGAAAGGCGAGGTTGCGCTGTGCCCAGTTGCCTTCTTCGCTGAAGCAAAACAACACCCCTGCTTCCTGTAACAATCTCGGCGTTTTGAAGGGCAGGTCCACGTCATCATCCCGAAAGCGGGGCAGGCTTTGTGTCTTTCTCAAAATGACAGGAACCTCGTTTTCTTTTAAAAAATCCGCCACCATCCAGCTATCCCGCCCACCAACGATAACTGGAGTGACATCGAATTCCTTCGTCATCTGGACCGCTTCCTGAATGGACTTGGCCAGGTTTGTATGGACGAATAACTTTTTACTGCCGTCAAACAGCCCGCGCATCGCCTCAAATTTGAGGTTTTTCTTTTTGGGGTTTGCTTGTTTTGTATAGGCCAGCGCCTGCTGAAAAAAGGCTTTAACTTCCTCAATCTGCTTGTCGTAGTCCTTGTTCTTCCGAACCTGCCGACTGAAAAAGTTGAAGCTGGAAGCATTTGGCCAATTCAGGTGAATGGCGTCATCCGTTTTGTAAGCTGCATCTTCCCAATTCCACCCTTCCAGTTCGACGATGCTAGATTCCCCCGAAATTCGACCTCCCTGCGGGGTCACTTGCGCCAACAATATTCCCATTGCACGCACCGTCGGCGTCACTTCCGAGTCAGTGTTGTAAGCGATTAAAGAACGGACATTGGGGTTAAAAGAACCCACCTCCCTCATGTCTCTCGTTGCTCTGACAGCGGCGATTTCGGTAATGCCAAGTGTGGTGTTCGGAGCGATAAAACCGGGATAGAGGTGTTTTCCACTTGCTTCGATAATTTTGTGCTCAGGGAACCCCTGACCGGCTGCAATATTCCCAACAAAGGTAATTTTACCATTTTCAAAAGCCACAAGGCTATTTTCGATAACCTCTCCATTGCCGAGGTGAGCCGTTGCACCGCTAATGAGAATGGGTTGTGTTTGCGGACTAGCGGGGATGGGAACATTTTGTGCGCCAATATTTGAAGGGCTTATCGCAAAAATCGAAAAAAAGAGAACGGCAGAAAAAAATTTCATGGTGTAAAGTTTTAAAAAATTATACGCTCACAAACATATTTGGCCTTGATTGACCCAAAGATAAAAATTGTTTGGAATCTCAAAGGAATCATTCGAATAGAGTGCCGGAAGGTTACATTTTTTGTCCTTGTTGTGGGGGAAGAAGACAAAATAGTAGGGTTCGGATGGCAAAACCTCATCCGCAGAGTTAGTCTTGCATAGAGCTTTCTCCAAAAAAACTATCTTTGACGAAAAAAAGTCACCTCGCATGGGACTACTTGCACTACTTCTTCTAAGTGTTGTTTTTATCGTTTTTTCCACGACCAAATTCAAAATGCATCCTTTCCTGGCCTTGCTATTCGCAGCCATAGGCTTCGGATTGTTTTCGGGCATGTCGCTGGAGCGAATTGTGGAATCCATCAACGGTGGCTTTGGAGACACCCTGGGAAAAATCGGTTTGGTCATCATATTGGGCGTCCTCATCGGGGCATTTTTGGAACATTCGGGCGGCGCTTTCGCCATAGCCGAAAGGGTTCTGAAAATTATCGGTAAAAAGCGGGTCCCGCTCTCCATGTCCATCATAGGCTACATCGTCTCTATTCCCGTTTTTGCCGACAGCGGTTTTATCATTTTGCTCCCCCTTGCCAAAGCCTTGAGCAAGCGGGTGAAATTGTCGTTGGCAGTTTCGGCTATTGCCCTGTCATTGGGTCTGTTGGCCAGTCACACCATGGTGCCGCCCACGCCAGGCCCGATTGCTGCGGCGGGAATATTAAAAGCGGATTTGGGCTTGGTCATTTTTTGGGGGCTTGTCGTCAGTGTTTTGGGGTTGATTCCGGGTTTTATTTTTGCGAAAAAAGTAGCGTCAAAATTTTACATTGACCCAAATCCGGATTTTTCGGAAGAGGAAATTCGGTCAAAAATAAAAACCGCACCAAGTGCTTCGCTCGCCCTGCTGCCCATTCTCATCCCGATTTTGCTCATCGTCTTAAAATCGTTTTCAACCTATGCCCATTGGTTCGAAACGGGTTTTACAAACAAAATTATCACCTTCGTGGGTTCCCCCGTCATTGCTTTGCTCATCGGTCTGTTCCTCGCATTTCTGCTTCCCAAGAAGCTGGAAAAAAAGATGTTTTCCACCAACGGATGGGTAGGCAAGGCCCTCACCGATGCCGCCATCATTTTAATGATAACAGGGGCAGGCGGCGTTTTTGGGAAAGTCCTTCAAAACTCGAATTTGGCCACGGTCATCGGCGAGCATCTAGGACAAGCACATTTGGGGATGTGGCTTCCTTTTCTCATTGCGGCTGCACTCAAAACGGCGCAGGGTTCGTCCACGGTAGCCTTAATTACGGCCGCATCCATCATGGCACCTTTGATGAGTCAATTGGGTTTTGAATCCGAGATGGCCAAGGCCTTGGTGGTACTGTCTATCGGAGCCGGTTCTGCCGTCGTTTCTCATGCCAATGACAGCTTTTTTTGGATAATCACCCAAATGACGGGGATGGATGTGGCAACGGGTTACCGACTTCAAAGTGTCGGTTCGGGCATTATGGGTACATCTGCAGCTTTGGTGGTCTTTGTGATTTGGTGGTTTATTATGTGAATTCAATAATTTTTTCAATCAATTGATTTTCAAATTGTCACAAACAATGTGTTTTTTATAATTTTAAATTCATCATTTAAAATTTAAAATTTTCGAAGGCATTGTAGCCTTTTTAATAAAAAAGAACAATGAAATCCCATCCCTTTCCAAATCTTTTTTCTCCACTTGACCTGGGCTTTACCACCCTGAAAAACCGAGTCCTGATGGGTTCTATGCACACGGGACTGGAAGAAATCAGAAACGGCTTTGCACGCATGGCCACCTATTTCGCCGAACGGGCTCGAGGCGGTGTCGGGCTAATCGTGACGGGGGGCATCGCCCCCAACAGGCAGGGATGGGTAGCGCCTTTTTCTGCGAAATTGACTAGCCGAAGTGAGGTGCGAAAGCACCAATTAATTACCAAAGCGGTGCATGAAGAAGGCGGAAAGATTTGCATGCAAATCCTCCACGCAGGGCGATATGCCTACCATCCTTTGGCGGTGGGCCCCTCGCGACTAAAGTCTCCAATTTCTCCTTTCAAACCCTGGCGACTGAGCCGAAAGGGCATTGAACGGACCATCGATGATTTTGTAAATTGTGCTGCATTGGCTAGAGAAGCGGGCTACGATGGGGTGGAAGTGATGGGGTCGGAGGGCTATTTAATCAATCAATTTATTGTTTCAAAAACAAACAAGCGAACCGACGAATGGGGCGGGGCCTATGAAAACCGCATTCGCTTTCCCCTGGAAATCGTCCGGCGCATTCGCGAAAAAACAGGGAGCGATTTTATCCTGATTTACCGCTTGTCCATGCTCGATTTGGTGCCGGAGGGCAGCACCTGGCAAGAAGTAGAGCTTCTCGCCAAAAAAATCGAAGAAGCCGGCGCGACCCTCATCAACACCGGAATCGGATGGCACGAAGCAAGGGTGCCGACCATCGCTACGATGGTGCCGAGGGGTGGTTTTACCTGGGTCACCAAACGGCTGATGGGCAAGGTTAATATCCCCCTGATCACCACCAACCGCATCAACATGCCGCAGGTGGCGGAGCGCATTTTGGAGGAAGGCTGCGCAGACATGGTTTCTATGGCGCGCCCCTTCTTGGCTGACCCCGAATTCGTGCTGAAAGCTATGGAAAACCGGGCAGACGAAATCAACACCTGCATTGCTTGCAATCAAGCATGCCTCGACCATACCTTTAAAAGAAAAGTAGCGACTTGCCTGCTGAATCCTTTAGCCTGCCATGAAACAGAGTTAAAAATTTTGCCCACTCAAAACAAAAAGAAAATTGGCGTCGTCGGCGCGGGCCCTGCTGGGCTTTCATTTGCCGTCACCGCTGCCAAACGAGGGCATGAAGTACATTTGTATGATGCGGCATCCGAAATTGGGGGTCAATTCAACATGGCCAAACGCATTCCCGGCAAGGAGGAATTCGAAGAGACTATTCGCTATTATAAAAAACAGATTGAGTTGCACGGGGTGCATCTTCATTTAAATACCAAGGCGAATGTTGCCCTTTTGGAGGCGAAACATTTTGATGAAATTGTGCTCGCGACAGGGGTGAAAGCCAGGAAAACAAATATCGAAGGGGAAGGACATCCCAAAGTTTTGTCTTATATCGATTTGTTGCGTCATCAAAAACCGGTCGGACCGTCGGTTGCCATTATCGGGGCTGGTGGCATTGGCTTCGATGTGGCAGAATTCCTCTGCCAAAAAGGAAAGCCAACCAGTTTAGACAAAAATGGATTTTTGAAAGAATGGGGCGTCGATAAGAAGTATGAAGCAAGGGGAGCTTTGAAAAAAGCTGATCCAGAGGCTTCCCCAAGAAAGGTTTATTTACTGAAGCGCTCGGGAGACAAACATGGAGCCTCTTTGGGCAAAACGACCGGTTGGATTCACCGCTCCAGTTTGCGGATGAAAAAGGTGCAAATGATAGGTGGAGTGAAATATCAAAAAATTGACGACGATGGTTTACACATTTTTGTCGATGGGAAATTGGAAATTTTAAAAGTTGACCAGGTGGTGATTTGTGCCGGGCAGCTTCCACAGCTTGACCTGTACGACCCTTTGAAGAATATGGCGATTCCCGTTCATTTGATTGGCGGCGCCGATGCGGCGGTGGAATTGGATGCAAAAAGGGCAATTGACCAGGGAACCCGATTGGCAGCATCAATTTGAGAGGAGGCAAATTTAGAAACCTGACTTTTATTAGAAAATGGTGTTAAAAAATGTTAATTAAATATTACTTTTGAGCTTGGAAAGAGTGTATTGGCAATAAGTGTGAACGTTGTTTTTATTGAAATTTGCGGCTTTTGCCGTCGTTAAATTCAGAAGTTTTTCAACATTTCCACAGCTTTTTATATTCTTTTGTGCTTTGGTATAAACCGTTTTTGTTGGTTATAGGAGGGTGTGCCTTTTGAAACACATTTTTGCGACATTTCATTATAAAAACCAACCTTTTTTATTTTCTAAATCACTGAAAAACAGTATTTTGAAAAAGTGCCAGGACTATTGACTGGTTCAATAAGTCCGCCTTTTTGAATTTGCGGCTAAACGGTTTTCTTTGTCAGTTCATGTACAAGCTCATTTTTATTTCTTTTGATAGAAATTTAGTTTTCACTAATATTGTGCGTTTTCTAAATCTGCTATTTTTTGATTTGGGTTTTCAAAGATGGATGACGTTAAGAAACCGTGAAATGATGAGACGCTTTTTTTTTGAATAGTATGACATCGACTTTGTTTTTCAAAATTACCAAAGGCCACAAGTAACAAATGACCTGAATACAGACTGTTTTTATTGCGAAATTACTTTAAAACACAACTTTATGGCACGTTATTTACTACTCACTTTTACTTTTTTATTGGCGGGAGTTGCTGCCATAGCGCAAACCTCCGTTCAGGGAAAAATCACCGACAAAGAAACCGGTGAGCCAATCATTTTCGGCAATATAGTCCTCTACAAGGGGGGAGTCCTGATAACCGGTACGGATACCGATTTTGATGGCAATTACAGTATTTCAAATATCGACCCCGGCAACTACGATGTCGAAGTCAGTTTTGTTGGCTATAATACCCAAAAAGTTTCAGGGGTGGTCATCTATGCAAGTAAGGCCAACAAACTGGACGTTCAAATCGGGAGTGGCGTAGATCTTGACGAGGTGGTAGTGGTCGATTACAAAGTTCCCCTCATTGAACAAGACAATACCACTCAGGGGGGAACCCTCACCAGCGAGCAAATCCGGCAACTACCTACCAGAAGCATTAATGCCCTGGCGGCTACCACCGCCGGTGTTGCATCAGCCGACGAAGGCAGCGCCCTGAATATTAGGGGATCCAGAAGCAATGCCACCAACTATTTTCTCGATGGTATCCGGGTGTTTGGCAGCATGATACCGGAGCAGGATATCGAGCAATTGCAGGTTATCACCGGGGGCGTTGAAGCCCGTTATGGTGACCTCACCGGTGGCATCGTTTCCATCACCACCAAAGGACCTTCTTCTCGCTATTCAGGAGGTTTTGAATTGGAATCTTCTCAATTGTTTGACAATTACAATTACAATCTGGCCAGCGTCAATCTCAGCGGGCCAATCCTTACAAATAAAAAGGGGGAATCCATCCTCGGCTTTCGCATTTCCGGTCAATTCTTAAACCAAAGAGATGACGACCCACCTGCCACGGATGTTTTCCGGGTAAAGGCAAGCAAGTTGCGCGAGCTTCAGGATAAACCCATCATCCAAATTGGAAATGCGCCGCTTCCCGCAGCAGAGTTCCTCACCGATAAGGACGTTGATGTGATGGATTATCAACCAAATGAAGGATCTTCCCGCTACGACATCACCGGTAAGATAGATGCCCGCCTTAGCAAAGCCATCGATGTTTCCGTTACGGGAACCTATTTTAAAAATAACGACCAGTTCACCCCGGGTAACCGGAGTGACGGTACAAGAAGTACTTGGCACTTGCTGAACAGCCAAAACAACCCCACCTCCCACAATCTGAGGTACCGGACCAATGTTCGGCTTCGGCACCGGCTGGGAGTAGGGGCTACCGCTTCGGAAAGTGAAGATGGCAGGCGGGCCAGAAAAGGCGCCCTGATTCAGAATGCCTCTTATACCTTGCAATTTGGATTCGAAAAAAATAAATTCGATGTGGCTGACCCACGTCACGGAGACCGGCTCTTCGATTACGGCTACATTGGCGACTTTGATATTAGATGGGTACCGTCCTTAGTACCCATTACCACTATTGATTCCACCGGCATTTTCCAAACTATGGGGCAGGTGGACTTTACCAGAACCCTTTTCAGTTATACTCCGAATACGGATATCAATCCGGTACTGACCAAATACGTCCTCAACGGGGAGGATGCGAGTAGTTTTGATGAGTTTGTCGTGCGCAATGGGGTGATACCGAGCCAGTTCAGTTCTGCTTTTGGTCTGCACACCAATGTGGGAACGGTTTTCAATCTTGTTCAGAAAAGCGAGACAGATATCTTCACCTTCGGTGCCAATACTTCCTTCGACCTGTTGCCGGGAGGCTCTGAAAAAGGCCGCCACAGCATCCAATTCGGCATCCTTTACGAACAACGAAAGTTGAGAGGTTATAACATTTCTCCCCGGGGTTTGTGGACAATCGGACGGCTGCTCGCCAATAATCATCTCGAAGGGCAGGGACTCGATTCGACTAATGTAATCAATACCCTCCAACTTCCCCGTCTCAATGTCTTGACGGGGGAAGTGGACACGGTTGACGTGCCGATTTTTGCCAATAATGTAGCTATTTCCGAGGATGCCCAATTTTTCCGCAAAGTTCGCGAAGTAACCGGAGACCCAATCGAGCAGTTTACCAATGTAGATGGCTTATCACCGGACCAATTGCGCTTAGACATGTTTTCTGCCAAAGAATTAAACGACCAATCTTCTCCATTCGGTCCATTCAATTTGGACTATTGGGGCTTTGATTATTTGGGCAATAAACAGGATGGGTTCAGCTTCAATGATTTCTTCAGCGCGACCGATGCCGACGGCATTCGAACCTTTCCCGTAGCTGCCTTGGAACCCAACTACTCTGCTGCCTACATCCAGGATAAATTTACCTTCCGCGATATTATTTTCCGCCTCGGGCTTCGGGTAGATCGCTTCGATGCCAATACCAAAGTATTGAAAGACCCATTTGCCTTGTTTGATATTACAACCGCCAAAGATTTCCACGACAAATTGGGCACCCAACGGCCCGGCACCATTGGCGACAACTACAAAGTTTATGTGACCAGTGATGGTTCGGATAATGTGCAGGCATACCGCAATGGCGATACCTGGTTTTTCGCCAACGGTACACAGGCCAACGATGGAAGTGAGGTGTTCGGCGGAACGCTGGTTTTCCCAAAATACAGAGAAGAGGATGTGTCCAAACGAAACATTCAGGCAAAGGGCTTTGACCCGAACATTTCTTTCGATGATTACAAACCTCAGGTGAATTGGATGCCTCGCTTGTCCTTCTCTTTTCCCATTTCCGACGAAGCCAACTTTTTTGCCCACTACGACATCCTGGTACAACGCCCTCCCTCGAATACCCGGGCTACTGCCTTGACGTATTTCTACTTTGAAGAAAGAAGTGGCATCCGCAACAATCCGAACCTGAAACCGGAAAGGACGATTAATTATGAAGTTGGGTTCCAACAAAAGTTGAGCAACTCTTCCGCTTTGAAAATTTCAGCCTATTACAAGGAACTGAGGGATATGATTCAAAGCCGCTTTTTTGCATTCGTTCCTGCCCCCATCAACACCTATGAGACCTTTGACAATTTGGACTTTGGCACTGTGAAAGGATTTACTTTCCAATACGACATGAGGCGAACGGGCAATGTCTCCCTGAATATCGCCTATACCTTGCAATTTGCCGATGGAACGGGCTCGGATGCCAATACTTCCAGAGGCATTACTTCCAGGGGCATCCAACGAACACTGTTTCCCTTGTCATTTGACGAGCGCAATCGCTTCAATGTGATTCTCGATTATCGCTATGGTTCGGGCAAACGATACAATGGTCCTACTTGGTTTGGTAAAGACATTTTTGCCAATGCAGGGGCCAACCTGCACGTAATAGCGGTATCGGGCCGGCCCTATACGGCCGCCATCGAACCGTCGGCATTTGGTGGCACGGGCACCCAAGGTTCGCTCAATGGTTCCAGACTTCCCTGGAATTTCACCGTCAACCTGCAGGTTGATAAAAGTATCACTTTGACGAAGCCAGGCACTGCCCACCCTCTGGATTTGAATGTTTATTTCCGGGTTTCAAATTTGCTGGACAGGAAGAATACCATCAGTGTTTACCAG
>CAZJYF010000118.1:0-9584 GCA_964549665.1 uncultured Saprospiraceae bacterium | reverse complement strand
AAACAGGTGATTTCACTTATTTTTGCAGGAATAATCGGAGGGATGATTGCCGTGACCGGTTTTCAACTACTCGACCGGAGTAACCAAGTGCCCGCTCCCCAAATAAATTTTGCCAAGCAAGTTAGTAACCTTAACGTAAATCCCAAAACCAAGGCTGCCCCATTTGATTTTACAGAGGCTGCTTCAGCATCGATGCAGGCAGTCGTCCATATTTCTGCAAAGGAAAGTGAAGCTGCGGCCAAGGACAAGCAACTAGAAGACCCGCTTTCCCAATTTTTCGGCGATGGTTTCTTTCGCAACCCATTCCTCGACCATAGTCCGCGCCAAGGAATCGGGTCAGGGGTCATTTACTCGGAGGATGGGTATATCGTCACCAATAATCACGTCGTTGAATTTGCCGACGAAATCGAGGTAGCGACCTTCGACAACAAAAAATATCAGGCTGTCAAAGTCGGCACTTACCCCCAATCCGATTTAGCCGTCCTGAAAATTGAAGCGGAAAATTTGCCGACCCTTCGTTTGGCTGATTCCGACGAGGCAAGGGTTGGAGAATGGGTTTTGGCAGTTGGCAACCCACTTGATTTAACTTCTACCGTCACGGCAGGAATCATTAGCGCAAAAGGACGGGACATCGATATTATCAAGGATAAAAACGGTTTGGCCATCGAGTCTTTTATTCAAACGGATGCTGCCGTCAATCCCGGAAATAGCGGCGGCGCCCTCGTAGATGTTCAGGGAAGGTTGCTCGGCATAAACACTGCCATTGCCACCAAAACCGGTTATTTCGAGGGGTATTCATTTGCCATTCCGGTAAACATTGTCAAAAATATTGTGGATGAAATTATTGCCACGGGGGGCTATGAGCGCGGTTTCCTCGGCATAAATATTGCTGACCTTAATAGTGATGATATCAAAGAATTGGGAATTGACATCACGCAGGGTGTGATAGTTGACAATGTGGTCGATGGAGGTGCTGCTCAATTCGCCGGTGTGTTGCCCAATGATGTCATTGTCGAAGCCAATGGTAAAAAAATAAAATCATCTCCCGAATTGCTCGAAATACTAGGCAGCGCGAGGGTCGGCGACACCGTTACTTTGACAATAAATCGCTACGGCGAAATGAAGACCATTCCCGTTCGGTTAAAGGCGGAATAATCCCTTTAAGAATGAGCGGTTGTTAAGAATTTTTTAACAGTTAAAGTGCAACAAATTTTTGCCTTGCGGGGTTAGAGATTTATATAAAAGACTTGTTTAAAGTTGGTTTTTCGTTTTGTTTTGATGCGTCTGTCTTGCTGTTGCGAGGCAGGCGTTTTTTTTCATTAATCGTTCTGAGACAGCCTTCCGGAGTATTGCTTTTCATTTTTTGACATCATTGTCCTATTTTTAAGTGCCTTTTTCAAGCAGAAAAATTGAACCATGTCAAAGCAATTCCACAACTTGCGAAAATATTTTTTCGATTATTCGGATGCCTTTCTTTGCCTTTTCTATCCTCGTCTTTGTTTGGCCTGCGGTATCAAGACCCCTCCAAGGGGGCAGGAGATTTGTTTTTCCTGCTCCGCCCAATTGCCCAAAACCGGCTACCATCTCCAAAAGGAAAATCCTTTCACCGAGCGTTTTTGGGGGCGGGTGAATATACAAGCCGGGGCTGCCCTATATTTATTCAAAAAGGGGAGCCGAACCCAAAATCTCATTCACAACATCAAATACAAAGGCAAACATCAAATAGCGGTGACGCTTGGCAAAATGTACGGGAGGCAATTGAAGGTTTCGCCTTTTTTCAAAGGCATAGACGCCGTAGTCCCTGTGCCATTGCATTGGAAAAAGGAAAGGGCGAGGGGTTTCAACCAAAGCGCAAAGTTTGGGCAGGGAATAGCCGAAATATTAGATGTTCCGATGTTCCCAAAGGGCTTGAAACGCGTCGTTCATTCTCCTTCCCAAACCCAAAAGTCTAGGCAGGAAAGGATTGAAAATGTGATGAAAGCCTTTGCCTTGAATCAACCAAAAAACCTGAAAGGAATGCACATCCTGTTAGTGGATGACGTATTGACCACCGGCGCTACCTTGGAGGCCTGTGCGACAAAGATATTGGAGTTGCCCAACACAAAAGTGAGCCTGGCCACCCTAGTCATAGCATCGAATTTGTAAAAAGGCAATTCTGGACTCCGAAGTCGGAACTCGCCACCCTCTAAACCTTCACCCACTTCTCCTTGCTTTTGCTGGATGCAACTACTTTTTCGACAAAATTCATACCCCGGACGCCATCCGAAACGGTGGGGAAGTCCCAATAGACCGCCTCCGGTTCCCGACCGTTCAATCTGGCCTGCAAACAGAAGGCGAAGTTCCGGTAAATGTTGGCAAAGGCTTCGAGGTAGCCCTCGGGATGCCCGGCAGGAACGCGAGTGTGTGCCTGCGCTTCGGGATAGAGGTTGCCGACGCCGGTTCGCACAATTTCCTTCGATTTATCCAGCCATTTCACCACCAAGGTGTTGGGTTCCATCTGATGCCATTCCAAGCCCCCTTTGGTGCCGTAAACCCGAATGTTCAGGTCGTTTTCTTCCCCCGCACAAATTTGGCTGGCGTGCAAAACGCCTTTTGCGCCGTTGTCAAAACGAAGCAGCAGGTTGCCGTCGTCATCCAACAGACGACCTTCGACAAAAGCGGTTAGATCGGCACAGAGTTCAGTGATTTTCAAGCCGGTAATGTATTCGGCGAGATTTTCGGCATGGGTGCCAATATCACCCATCGAACCGGCAATTCCCGACCGTTTGGGGTCGGTTCGCCAAGCGGCTTGCTTTTGGTCGGAATCTTCCAATTTAGTGGAAAGCCAACCCTGCGGGTACTCCACCACTACTTTCCGGATGGTCCCAAGAGCGCCGTTTCTTATCATTGCCCTTGCCTGCTTGACCATCGGGTAGCCGGTATAAACGTGCGTAAGCGCGAAAAGAAGACCGGTTTCTTTCACCGTTTTTTCCAAATCATAGGCCTCTTCCATGTCAAAACACAGCGGCTTGTCGCAAACGACGTGGAAGCCGTTTTCCAGCGCCATTTTGGCGGGTCCATAATGCAGGTGGTTGGGCGTGACGATGGAAACAAAGTCCATTCGCTCGTCTGGCGCCAGGTTCTTTTCTTTCGAAATGAGTTCCTCATAGTTGGCGTAAACCCTTTCGGGTGCCAAAAACAATTCCTCGCCCGATAATTTTGACCTTTCGGGACTGCTGCTGAAAGCGCCGCAAACCAACTCAATTTGGCCATCTAAAGCGGCAGCTATGCGGTGTACGGCTCCAATAAAAGCCCCCTTGCCACCGCCGACCATGCCCATTCTGATTTTTCGTTTCATATGAAAGGTGTTTAGTTTTGGGCATCTTTCATTTTCCAGCTAAAGTAGTGGACACTTTAAATTTAAAATGATAAATTAAAATTTTAAAAAAAGAGACGTTCACAAAGCATTGAAAACGAATGCTTTAGCCTTGTTTGGTTTTAAATTCATCATTTTAAATTAAAAAAAGTGTCCACTACTTTTCGTCTTTTATGAAAGGTGCCTAGTTTTGAAAGACAAATTTAAAAATCCTTCTGAAAATGTCAGGACAAGGTATACTTTCGATAGGGAATAAATTTGTCAAATTTATCAAATCCGTGTTCAAAGTTCACAACAACAAAACGACATCCCCTCCTTTCGTTTCCATTAAACCGTCTATTCTTTGCAATTTGACCACGTAAACGTACACGCCTTTCGGCATTGCTTTCCCGCCAAAATCGCCGTCCCATCCCAGGTTTTCGTCATCGGGAAGTAGGACGTCGTTGGTTTCAAAAACCAACCTCTCTGCTGGTACAGTACCTGACTGAAAAAGGACGAAGCTGCTCGTGGCAACCTCAGGTTGCCCAACGCAATAAGGCGTAGGACTCCAGTCCTACATTTTGGTACAGTTCTTTGGTAATCTATCCGGCAGGACAGGAGTCCTGCATCTTGGTTCGTATATTAGCACAGCTAATAACGAGCAAGGGGGGTGTTTCGTTTTGAAAACCAAATTTACAAATCCTTCTGAAAAAGTCAGGACAAGAAATGCTTTTGATAGGTTATTAATTCATCAACTTTGTCAAATCTGTTCCCAATATTCACCTCAACAAAACGACATCTCTGCTTGTACAGGACCTGACTGGAAAAGGACGAAGCTGCTCGTGGCAACCTCAGGTTGCCCAACGCAATAAGGCGTAGGACTCCAGTCCTACATTTTGGTACAGTTCTTTGGTAATCTATCCGGCAGGACAGGAGTCCTGCATCTTGGTTCGTATATTAGCACAGCTAATAACGAGCAAGAAAATCGGGAGATTTGCTTCAGTATCATGGTGGATTTGAAATCCACACAAGCTTTCCTTTTGAAGATGAAGTCCGAGTTGGGATGTTAATAATTCTTTACGAATGCTTGACGATTTAAACTAAAAAAGAAATGGCAAATGACAATACCGCCACAATCATCCCATACATGAAGATGTAGTAACAGATGCTCAGGTAGTGGTATTTTTTAGCCAGCACTTTACCCAAATAGTATAAATCGCGGGTCATGGAACTGTAAAGGAAGTCGCTGTCTTTTATCATCTCCATCATGCCCCAATGATAATCCTCTATTTTCATTTTGTAGAAGTTGCCAAAAAAAAGCAGGTTGGAGCGCTTTTTCGCGATGTCCTCTCTTGTGAATTTGCCTTCCGTGATTTTCGGTCGGGTGGAAAGGGTAGCGAACACGATTGCCAACAGACAAACCAGCAACATAATGATGGTAGGAATAATCAATTTGGGGTTGTCACCGAAACGGGGGACTAATTGGGGTAAGACGATGGAGATGATTATGGCATTGATGCTCAACATGAGGTTCGCCTTGTTATCGGCAATGGAACTGAGGTTGACGTGCGTCCGGTAAGTCGTTCGGAACATGGTCTCCACCCCGCGACCTAAATTGGATTGTTTGGATTCGCCCGTATTGTTGTTCATAGACGGGGCTCTTTTCTTTTTTTTCTTTTTTTTGTCCGGGAGCGAAACACCTTCCACCGTTTTCACCTCATTCGGGCACAGACGCTGTTTATGTTTTCTCAGTTGCTGGATGTGTTTCAATTTGCCAGCTTCAAATAATTCATAAGCGACCGCCGTGAAGAAACGGTGGTTGTTTAAAAAATCCAACTCAAAATCCACCCACTCCTGTTCCGACATGACGATGCTTTTGGTAAGGAGCAACTCCTGTCTCACCCTGCCACTTCGGTCCCAATAGATTTTTTTTTTCAGGTGGCTCAAATCGGCATCGCAAATTATTTCTTCCAGCAATCCCTGCGGTCGATGTGGGGTTTTGGTCGCCATTATACAGCGGCATACCGCTTCGACATTTTCCGAAGGGAAATCGCGTTTCGATAGGAATTCCGTGGCATAAATGCAAGACCGTTCTTCGTGTCCTTCTGGTCCATTGTCGTAGCCGCTGTCGTGAAACCAAGCTGCTATTTGTAGGATTTCCAACTCTTTGTCCCCCAAATCGCAACGTTCCCCGATTTCTTTCACTGCCTTCACGACGTTTTGAACGTGCTGCAAATCGTGGTAAACATAGTCCGCAGAAATGTTTTTTTGAAAAAAACCGGTGAGGTGCGTTTCCACCGCTGCCAGGATACTGTCGTTGGCTTGCGTCATATTAATGTGGGAATTGTACTGACAATCACAGGTTTACTAAACTTTGAAAGTTTAGTAAACCTAATTATAGAACAAGTCTAATCTTTTTAATCAAAACAACTTTCTCTGCCCATTGTCTTCCACATCGAACTCTATGGTATCGCCCGGGTGCAATTTTTCTTTCGCCGGTTCCGGTTTTTCAGAATGGGATTCGGTCGATTCCACCTCTTTCAAACCCGTCAATTTCAAATCGCTCAGCCTGTTGCCGAGGGCTTTCCAGCCTTTCACCTCGATGAAATCGGCGATGTTTATTTCGCCTTCCATTTTTTTTGATTTTACGCGCATCGAGTATTGAACCCGGGGGGAATTTTTAGTGGAAACAAAAAGCAATTTGGAACCCTTGTGTTCAGAGATAAAATTGAATCGCTGATTGAGGGAAGTCGTTTCAATTTTGAACCGCTTGACCATCGTCCAGCCTTTGTTGGCGTCAAAATGGACGGCATTGACGACCAATTCGGGTTTCCATTTTCCAATGAAAAGAACGTCTTTGGCTTCATAGCGGTTCGTCAATTCAAAGTCCGTCATTTCATAGGTTCCGTCTTTGTAAATCGCCAAAATTTGGTCACCGGTGTCAAAGGCGCCGAGAAAGCGTCCGCGTTCGTCGGTATTGAGGCGGCCGCTCACCTCATCCATCCATATTTTTCGGGCACCGAGGGTAGATTGCCCCACTTCTTTTTGAATGATCCGGCGAACGGGGTATTTGGTTACAATATTTCCCTGAGAGACTCTGCCCTTGATGGCCAATTGACCAAAATCGAAATCGAAAATCTTCTTTTTGGCACCACAACCCTGCGAAAGTTGAAGGTTGATTATTTCGGCTTCGCCGTTCGGATTGGCAGTAAAATAAAGGACTCTGGAGTTTTGGTTGCCCTTGGTCAGGTCGTATTCCCGGTCGCGGGTGATGGCAGTGACATTGAATCGTTTTGCCATCGCCCGGCCACTTTTTCCATCCACATAGACCATGTTGTAGGTTGTGCGCTCATCGCCTTTCTTCCAAACGTCAATGTGAATGATGTTCTTACCGACAAACACCTTATCGGCAATTTTCGTGACTTGAAATTTGCCGTCCTTCCGGAAAACTATGATGTCGTCTATGTCGGAACAATCGCAAACGAATTCATCCTTTTTCAAGCCGAATCCAATAAATCCCTCCTTGCGATTGACGAAAAGTTTGGCGTTGTTGGCAACGACCTCCGTCGCCTGAATGGTGTCGAAAGAGGTAATTTCGGTACGCCGTTCTTTGCCTTTGCCATACTTTTCCAACAGGCGTTCGAACCAGGCGACGGCGAAGTCTGTCAAATGCGCCAAATCGAATTGCACCTGCTCCAACTCTTCTTCCAATTTCGCAATTTGCTCGTCTCCTTTGAAGGTATTGTATTTAGAGATGCGTTTGATTTTGATTTCGGTCAATTTCACGATGTCCTCTTCGGTGACTTCCCGCATCAACCGGAGGCGATGGTCGCCATTTTGCGGTTTCTCCCCTAACGGGAGGATGTACTTTTTCAACTCCCTGTCAATCGTCTCGATTACGGATTCCCAGGTCTCGCATTCTTCAATTTCGCGATAGATTCTATTCTCGATAAAAATTTTCTCGAGGCTGGCCGAATGCCATCTTTCTTCCAGTTCCCTCTTTTTGATTTGCAATTCCAATTGCAATAAAGTCTTTGCATTTTCGGTACAAATGCGCAGGATTTCATCAACAGAGGTGAAATGCGGTTTGTCTTCGATGATGACGCAGGCATTGGGCGAAATGGAAACCTCGCAATTGGTGAAGGCGTACAAGGCATCTATCGTCACGTCAGGGGAGACCCCTGCTGCCAATTCGATTTGAATTTCCACTTCCGCCGCCGTATTGTCAACTACCTTTTTGATTTTAATTTTGCCCTTCTCATTGGCTTTGACGATACTTTCGATGAGGTTCTCCGTCGTCACTCCAAAGGGTAACTCTCTAATTATCAAGGTGTTCTTGTCGAGGCGTTCGATTCTAGCCCGCACTTTTACCCTTCCTCCCCGCCTGCCGTTATTATAGTCGCTCACATCGATGAAACCGCCCGTTTCAAAATCGGGGTAGATGTTCATGCTCTTCCCCTGTAAGGTTTTAATAACCGCCTTGATTAACTCGATGAAATTGTGGGGCAAAATTTTTGTGGATAGCCCCACGGCAATCCCCTCTGCACCCTGAGCCAGCAAAAGGGGGAATTTCATGGGAAGAGCAATGGGTTCTTTTTTGCGACCGTCGTAAGAATTTTGCCAATCGGTGGTTTGTGGGTTGAAAGCGACTTCCAGAGCAAATTTTGTCAGCCTCGCTTCGATGTAGCGGGAAGCGGCAGCCCGGTCGCCGGTTCGCGTATCGCCCCAATTGCCCTGCTGGTCAATAAGGAGGTCTTTTTGCCCTAATTTCACGAGGGCATCGCCGATAGCAGCGTCCCCATGCGGATGATACTGCATGGTGTGCCCGATGATGTTTGCGACTTTGTGGAACCTGCCGTCGTCCATTTCCTTCATGGAGTGAAGGATGCGACGTTGAACGGGCTTCAAACCGTCCTCAATAGAAGGAACTGCCCTCTCAAGGATTACATAAGAAGCATAGTCGAGGAAGTAGTCTTTGTACATGCCCGATAGGGAAATAATTTGATCTTCAGATTGATTTCCCCTTGAGGATTGCCCATTTTGAGGAGCAGATGCTTTTGTTTTGTCCATGTATTAAATATCAAAAATTCAACGCCAAGATAGGAATTACGACTCAACGTCTAAACAAATTGTTTTTAAAAAATAACGAAAAGAGAAATTTTTTGTTTCTTTTTGAAAAAACTCACCGTAAAGATAGCCGTTTGTTGAATTAATGACATAATGGAGGAGCGGAATTCAAAGGGATTTATTACTTTCATGTTCCAGTTAATGAAACGCAGCAAAAACCCATCCCCGCACGTTTCCAAATAGTAAAAACAAAAGTTTTGGAAGCGATGAGTGGGAAATCGGTTTTACACTAGCTCCTTCAAGAAGCCATTTAATAATTTAACTTGAATCAGCAGTCCATGGATATCGCTTTACCATTTGGTTTCGAAGAAAAAGACCTCATTCAGGCCTGCCTCCGCCAAGAACGCTGGGCACAGAAATTGCTCTATGAAGAACACTATTGCAAAATGATGGGGGTCTGTCTTCGCTACTCCAACAATTCGGATGATGCGCTGGATATTTTGCACGAAGGCTTCATAAAGGTCTTTAAGAACATGACCAAATACCAGCCTGGCACTTCCCTATTTGCTTGGATTCGAAGAATCATGGTAAATACTGCCATTGATTACTATCGCAAAAATGTGCGGCGAAGAACAGAAGACCTCGAACAGGCTTTTGATTTGCAGGTTGTCAATGCGGATGCGCTTAGCCAATTGACGGAAAAAGAAATTTTGGCGGCGGTACAGGAATTATCTCCCGGTTATCGGGTCGTGTTCAATTTGTATGTTTTGGAAGGATATTCACACAAAGAAATTGCCGATATTTTAGGCATTACCGAAAGCACTTCACGCTCAAATCTCGTGAAAGCAAGGACAAAACTTAAAGCAGCATTAATCGCAAGACATTCTGATTATGGCTTTAGAGGATAATTTAGACAAGAAAATAAAGGACGTTTTAAAAAATTTCGAAGTCGAGTACGACCCGGAGAGTTGGGACGCGTTCGAACGACAACTGAACGCAGAAGAAATTCTCAATCCTGCCGACTTTGACGATGCCTACCTTGACGGCTTGGTCATGCAGAGCCTCGATAATTTGGAAACGGAAACGTCACTGCCCAATTGGGAATTGATGGAACAGCAACTTGAAGCTGCTGATGCGCTTGAGAATATAGAATCGGATGTTGCGGTTGATGAACTGGCCTACG
>CAZJYF010000117.1:0-9674 GCA_964549665.1 uncultured Saprospiraceae bacterium | reverse complement strand
GGGGGGGGGGGGGGGGGTGGTGGATTTGACCCGTCACGAAGCAGGCGTTTTGGGTTCCCGGATGATGGGCGGCGGTTTTGGTGGTTGCACCTTGAATTTGATGGAAAAAGAAAATTGCCGGACGCTGACTTTTGAAATTATGGAAGGCTTTAGGAAACAGACAGGCATTCAACCGGAGGCTTATTTTGTGACGATTGGAAATGGAGTCAATAGAATGCCGGGTTATACTTTATCAGGGTGAAATTTTTACTTTTCCTCCAATGGGTTTCAACCCATTGTCATTCTATTTTGGTCGTTGACAATGGGTTGAAACCCATTGGATTATTAATAAAAAGTCAAATTCTAAACCTAATGCAGTGTAGTTCGGCGTTCATTCCAAGCTTGGGTTAAATCATGGTGATTTTCAACTTCACTGTGATTAATAAATGGCTCATGTAGGATATTCGGTGGATGACATCAGGAGAGGAACGAAACTCCGATTTTGAGGCAACACATCGTAGCTTTCCCACTTGCCTACACGCCGATGCGTCACCTCAAAATCTCCAAAAAATTTAGCTTCACCTAATTTCCTACATGAGCCTAATAAATTACCGAATCAAGGTCGTATTTCCTTTCAAAACCTGTTTCAGTCCGTCCTCAAATTCAATTTCCAGGTACCAAACATACACCCCGGAAGGCATTTCTTTTCCTTTGAAGGTGCCATCCCAACCCACGGAAAGGTCGTTGACGGCAAAATCGGTTGCCTGATAGAGCAATTCTCCCCAACGGTCGAAGACCCGGAATAATTTTACCTGAGGGGTTAATGACGAACTGCCGTGGACGTGGAGAAACCTGTTGGCGATGTGACCGTTGGGGGAGAAGCCGGTGGGGACGATGACGTAGCGGGTTTTCCTGACAAAAACGGTGAGGAGGTCCGTGGCTGTGCAGCCGTTTGAATTGGTTACCGTGAGGCGGAAGGTCGTGGGGTCTTTGACGGTGACGGTTGGTCTTCTCCAATTGGGCCGCTCGATAATCGCTGCGGTGTCATTCGCCGTCCAATTGTAAGTCAGGGCGGTCAAATCGCTCACATTTTGAATGTCCGGAATCAGGCGGACGCTTTGCCCAAAATTGATGGTGGTGTCGGGTCCCAAATCGAGGAGGATAGGGGCAGGTTCGGTTATGAAAAGGTCGCCCGTATTGTGGAGGCAGCCGTTCGCATCTTTTGTTGTAATGTTGTAAAAACCCTCCTGCAGCGCATTGAACGAGCCACCGCTAGAAAAGGGTTTTCCGTCAAGGCTAAAGGAATACGGGGGCGTGCCCCCTTCCGGGAAAAGGGTGATGCGTCCATCCCGAAAGCCGGGGCAGGAGATGTCTTTAACTTCGGGCTGACCAATTAAAGGAGCAGCCGGTTGTTCTACCAAAATGGAATCGGTCAATGAACAACCATCATTATCCTGAAGGGACAAAAAATAAAGTCCAGCGGTCAAATTAGAGGGGTTCCTCTCGTTGGAATTATAATTGTCGGGGCCAGCCCAGTGAAAGCTAATGTTTCCGCTGCTGCCGTTAATGAAAGTTTCGATAGAGCCGTTGTTTTCACCAAAACAATTGACCGGATTGGAGAGGAAACCCACACCGAGGGGATTATTTTCGCCTACGACCGTGGAAATCGAATCGACGCAATTGTGGGAATCCGTTACCGTCGCAGAGAAGGTTCCGGCAGCAAGTGCAGTGAGGTCTTCGGCGGAAGACCCTGTATTCCATAAAATGGTAAATGGCCCCGACCCCCCATTGACCATCAGGTCAATGGTGCCGTCGTCGCCGGTATTGCAACCGGTATTGGTGGCATGGGTAGCCAATTCAAGCGCAGGGGGTTCTCCTACCGTCGCACAATCCTCCACCTGACAGCCGTTGTCGTCCAAAACGGTGACGCAATAAGTGCCTGCAGGAAGGCCGGAAAGGGTGCTATCCGCGGAATTATTGCTCCATTGGAAAGTATAGTTTGTGGCAACCGTACCCCCTGATGCTGTAGCTGCCACCAAACCGTCGGTTCCATCAAAACAATTGACGTTCAAAGGGGTCAGACTAACTTCGAGCGAGGGTGGTTGGGTCAATGTCACGGAGGCTTCCGTGGTGCAATTGTTGGCGTCGGTGATGGTAACAGTATAGGTTTCGGCATCCAAGGGGGTGGCAGTAGAATCCACAGCTCCATTGCTCCAAAGGTAGGTGTAATCAGGGGTGCCACCCACGGCGATGACGGTGGCGGTGCCGTCGCCTGAACCATTACAATTCAAGGCTTCAAATCCAGTGGAAGCAGTCAATTCCGGGGGTTCTTCCACGGAAACGGAGGTCGTTATTGAGCAACCATTGTCATCTGTAATCAGCGCCTGGTAGGTTCCTGCCGCAAGGTTCACGGCGGTTTCGGAATTTTGGTTTGCGGCCGCGGCATCCCATTGAATCGAATACGGGGCAGTGCCACCGGAAGGCATAACCGTGGCGCTTCCATCATTGCCGCCAAAACATTTTACGGCGGCGGAGTCGGTTTGCAGGGCCAACGCATCCGGTTCTGTTATTTCGAGGGTGCGGTTTGCACTACATCCGTTGGCATCGGTCACAAGAACCGAATGGATGCCTGAGGCTAAATTTGTGGCGATGGAATCGGTTTGTGCGTTGTTCCAATCAAAATTATAGGGTTTGGTGCCCCCTGTCACAGCTACAGTGGCGCTTCCGTCCTGGCTTCCATTGCATTTAGCTTGACTTATAATAAATGGTGTCAGCGTCAGTTTTTCGGGTTCCGCGATGGTGATTTGTATGAAATTGGGACAATTCAAATTATCGGTGACGGTAACCTCGTAGGTATTTGCCGGAAGGCTGCTAAACACCCCTGTCGAATTTATTTCGGCACCTAATTGGAAAGAGTAGCCCCCATTTCCGCCGCTTGCAGAAAGGCTGACCGAACCGTCTGTATCGCCATTGCAATCAACATTCCTCAAGTCCTCGATGGCAATTTGGGGCGCATCGCAGGGAGGGGTCCAGCAAACGGTACTTCCAATGAGACCGTCACAATTGGAAAGCCCCCGCACTTCGAGAGAGATGGTGTCGCTCAAATTGAGACCGCTTATCAGGTGGGACAAAGCCCCGTTATTAGGGTCTATCCACCCGGTTCCTCCGACATTTACCTGAAAACCCTGGGCTCCGGAAAGGGGGTCCCAATCGAAGGCAATGCTGGTGGTGGTGATGGTACCACAAACCACATTCGGAGGGGGCAAAACGTCCAATACGTCAATCTTCAGAGAGTCTGAGACCTCGCAGCCGTAGGTGTCGAAGGCGGTGAGTTTGTAGGTAGTCGTTTGGTTGGGTGTGGCGAGAGGGTTGGGACAATCGGCACAACTCAAACCTTGCGTGGGTTCCCATCGGTAAAAGAGTTGGTAGAGGGGTTCAAAGGTGATCGTCCAGTCGAGGAGGGTTCCGATAAAGCCTTGGGCGTCGTCAATAATTTGCAATTGCCAGAGGCCATTGGTAGAACTTCCCCAAAGGTCTGACCAAGTGCCTTCGATTTGAAAGTTTCCGGTGTAGGGCGCTTGTTCACCGGAAGAACAGACCGTGCCCACTGGAAGAAAAGTGATCGGGGTGGTGGCGGTGGGGGTAAAGCAAGTGTTCACATAATCGTCGCAGTTGGAACCGTTGTCGGTCGATAGCTCGATAAATTGCCCGTTGGGGGCAACGAGGAATAAGTCGAGGTCATCGAGCCAATTGTGGTCAATGTTGATGCAGACGGATTGAATGACACCCGGACCCAGGGTTAGCGGCTGCACTCCTGCCACCAGAATGGGGGAGAAAAAGGAAATTTCGTTCCGGTCGATAATCAGGTCAGTCTCATTGGTAAAACTAGGCGGTGGGGGCAGCGGGAGGTTGAGGCTTCCGTCGAGTAAGACGGAATCCCCCCGGCAAATCAACGTATCCGGCCCCAATTCGGGCGGGATGATTATTTTGTCGCGGATGAAGGCAAAAATGGTGTCTCGATTGCAAATATCGCGTTGCACGTCGATGCCGATGGTTTCCAAGGGTTCGACTAAGCTATCTTCGATAGCGATTAGCGGAACGGAAACCGACCGTTCTCCGGCGGGGATGAACAGGTAGGAGGGGATAAATTCATAATCTACTCCGTTTTCGGCAGTGCCGATGATGGTGTAGTCTATCGGAAAATCCGTCAAGGCCGGATTGGGCAGGCTAAAAGTCAGGGTTCCTTGGCCACAATCTTCTGCGATGGAACCATCGAGGCTTACCGTAGTGGCGACTACTTCCAGGGTTCCCGTGCCAAAACTTTTTGCTTCCAAAAAAACGCCGGAGTCAAAAATATCATCGCCCACGTCGGTAATCATCAGCTTGATGGTGTAGGTTTCGCAAGGGATTACCACGGCTTCCGCAATAAACACATCGAGAATTCCATCGTAGACCGGTTGCAGTGCAGTGGCGTTGTTATCGTTGTAAAACTGTTGGAATTTAGGCGGACAGGAAGCGCCGTTTTGGGGGTGAATATTATTGATGGCAACGGGTTGGGCGGTTCCGGGAATCAGGGCAATGTTTTCGCCATTATTTTGAAAGGGGCCGTTGATGCCGGGGCCGCTAATGAAAAATCCGAACACATCGTTGAAGTCGCTGCAGGCAAATTCCGGGTATTCTTCCGAAGCAAAAACGTACCGAAAGCGCAGGGTGTCGGCAATTGGAATGAAAGTGATGGTGAATTTGGTGGCGTCGAAAATGGCGCCGTTGGCAATGATGGCCAAATCAGGGTCATTGGTATTGCTGGTGTTATCATTTGAGGCAAACTCTCCGCCTGTGGCATCCGCCCCAAGCAGCCCGGCCGATTGGGTGGCTGCCGAACCAGTGGTCATAATGATGCCTCTATTCAAACCGACCGCGTTCGTGCCGTTTTTAAAAAAACCAATTGCCTTGGGGTCCCCTTCAAAGTTGACATTCAAAACTTCTACCCCCTCCCCTAAAAAAACGTTCGTGATTAAATTGTCGGGGGTGAAAGGTGCCGTGGCGGCATCCGTCACTTCGAGGGGCTGCCCCGCCATTTTAGTAAAAAAAACCGCTATCAAAACGGCTCCAACAATGAACCTGATCCGTAGAGACATCCAAGTCATATAAGAAAAATTAGAAAATCCCGTTTGACTATCTTTTTCGAGGAAGGGTGTATAAAAAATGCGGGCTTTCGTTTGGAGTTCATCAAATTTAAAACCAAAACACAGTGTACTTTTACCATGATAAATTGACTGAACTCCTATTTCGCCACCTAAAAGTAGCATTCCTTCATTGGATTAAAAAAAACCACTTTAAAAATTTAAAAAATTGCCAGCTATCCTACATTTTTGTGATATTATGGATCGCCATTTTTTCTCGCTAATTGCTTCCTAGTTAATAAACATCCGGCTTTTGTTTATTTTTATCGAAAAAAGAAATCCTTCTGACCCTACTTCTCTATTTTTGCTGGTCATTCCGTTATTACCGTAAATGTTATGAAAAACAAAATTACACCAATCAGGCTTTGTGTTCCAATGTGTTTTTTTTGTGCTTCTCTTTGAGTCAATTAGCACCCTTAGCAACAAAATGAAAGCACAATCCCGATGCATCAGGATACTGAGTTTTTATTCAATCATTCCTTAGCTAAAAAAATCATGAAACAATTTTTCAAATTCATCTTTGCCTCCTGTTTGGGGGTCATTCTTGCTTCCGGCGTCGTTTTTCTCATAGGCGCGCTGGTTGTTTCCAGTCTGGCGGGCAAGGAGAACAAACCCAAATCCATCCATCCCAATACCCTCCTGAAAATCTCCTTCAACCAACCTATTCCCGAACTGACCAACAACCTGGAAATGAATCCTTTCGATTTGAAAAACCAGCAAATTTTGGGGCTGAATGATATTGTCAAAACGATAGAGTATGCCAAAACAGATAACAAAATCAAAGGTATTTTATTGGATTTGCAAAGCTTGGGAACCGGCGTAGCGACCGCCTCTGTGTTGCGGGATGCACTTTTGGACTTTAAAGAAAGTGGTAAATTCATTGTCGCCAATTCAAAATATTACACCCAGGGATCCTATTACATTGCTTCGGTGGCTGATAAGGTTTACCTCAACCCCTTCGGCAGCGTTGACTTTCATGGAATTGCCGCCATGGTTCCATTCTTTAAGAAAATGATGGACAAGATTGGCGTCAAAATGCAGGTGTTTTATGCCGGCGATTTTAAAAGCGCCACAGAGCCATTCCGTCGTTATGATATGAGTGAGAAAAACAAACTTCAATTGCGGGAATACCTCGAACCGGTTTACACCAAATACCTTTCCGATATTGGGGAGTCAAGAAATAAAACCGTTGCCGAATTGAGGGCAATTGCCGATGGTTTGAAAGTTGGAAATGCAGATGATGCAGTGGCTTTGGGACTCGTGGATGCCGCTGCTTTCAAGGATGAATTGATAGCAGATTTAAAAGAACGAATGGGGTTAGACGAAAAGGATAAATTGCAAACGGTTTCCCTGTCGGATTACAGCAGAAATGCGAGGAAAAAAAAGGACTATTCCATTAAAGATAAGATTGCCGTCGTGTTTGCTGAAGGTTCGATTGTCGTTGGGAAAGGCGAGCCAGGCAGCATAGGCGACGATAAGTACACCAAAATATTGCGGAAATTGCGGAAAGACGACAAAGTGAAAGCAATCGTGCTGAGGGTCAATTCGGGCGGAGGCAGTGCCTTGTCTTCCGAAAATATCCTGCGCGAAGTCACCCTGGCAAAAGAGGCCGGCAAAAAGGTGGTCGTTTCCATGGGCGATTATGCGGCTTCAGGAGGCTATTACATCTCATGCGGAGCGGATAAAATCGTGGCCGAACCAAACACCCTGACTGGGTCAATCGGGGTTTTCATGATGGTCGTCAATGCAAGGCAATTGATGAATGACAAATTGGGCATAAGCTTCGACACCGTAAAAACCACCCGCTATTCAACTGGGTTTAATAGTTTTTTCGAACTGTCGGAAGGGGAGCAAAAAATGCTCCAGGCTTCAACCTTGGACATCTATGAGAAATTTCTCAAACGGGTAGCAGACGGCAGGCATATGACGAGAGACGACGTGCACAAAATTGCACAAGGACGCATCTGGACCGGCATAAGAGCCAAAGAAATAGGATTAGTGGACGAATTGGGCGGCTTGGACGATGCCATAAAAATTGCTGCGGATTTGTCCGGGTTGGAAAAATATCGACCAACCTATTTTCCGAAAATGAAAGAACCCCTCCAGCAGTTCATCGAGGAATTGACCGGAAAGGACGAAGGGATTTCCGCCAGAGTTTTGCAGAAAGAACTCGGCCAATACTATCCCTATTATTCCTTTGTAAAAGAGGTCACGGAAATGAAAGGCGTGCAAGCCCGCCTACCCGTTTTGATTGAGTTCAGGTAGGTTTTTTTGAGCTTGTTTGGAAGTTGGGCGTTCAGGCTGACTTCGGAAAAAAAAGCGTTCGAGGAGTTTAACAAACTCAACGAACGCTTTTTTTTGTTTTATCAAAAACAATTAACTTGCAGGTGATAGGAATGGATACTTGAATACGGCTGCATTTCACTCATTTTTATTTTATATTCGGCTTCTAAAAGCGAACAAAATGAACGCGAAAGAAAGGCTTTTGGCGCTATTCCTACTTTTGGCTTTCGGGGCATTTTCTCAGGATGTCATCTTTTTGGAAAATCCATCCTTTGAAGATTCACCTCAAGATGCACAGGCACCCTATGGTTGGACCAGTTGTGGTTTTGAAGGAGAAACGGCGGTTGACGTACATCCTATGAAAGGTGGGCTATTTGGGGTAACAAAAAAACCTTTTGACGGCCTTACTTATCTGGGAATGGTCGTCAGGGACAATTCGACTTATGAAGGCGTTGGGCAGAAATTGTCTTCTCCCCTTTTGCCCGGACACTGTTACCAGTTTGAAATAAATTTGTGCCGTTCAGAAACTTATGAAAGCTTGAGCAGGGTGACCGGGGAGGAAGCCAATTATGCTGAACCCGCCACCTTTGTCGTCATGGGTGGGAAGGAAACCTGCGAAAGGAGCGTCTTTCTGGCGAAATCAACGCCTGTCGCCCATGAAGGATGGAAAAAATACAAAATCCTTTTCCAACCAAACGATACCGTTTCTTTTTTCATTATCGAGGCGTATTATTTATCAGGGGATACCCCACCTTACAATGGAAATATCCTTGCCGACAATGCTTCCCCCATTATTAGAATTGACTGCCAAAGCTATGAACCCGTCGTGGACCCGGGAACCATCGTTCAGCCGCGATTCAAACTTCCTGAAAGGGTTCATTCTTCAGATCCTGAAATAGTTCATTCTCCTAAATCTGGAAAAAGTGATTTGGACAACCGGATTTTTTTTCACCGCGTCTCCACTTCGGAGGAGTTAGTGGTTCTTTTGCAAAAAAATTTCCCCTCCATCCTTTTCCCGAAAGGGGAGTCGGTATTGGAAGAACGCGCATATACTGCCCTGCGGGAAGTAGCTTATAACGTAAAACAATTTCCGTATCTCCGGCTATTGATATTTTTTAAACCATCGGATAAGGAGCTAATCAAGCAAAGAATTCGCGCCATTACGGAGGAATTGAAAATCATGCGTTTGCACAAAAAACAATACCACATAATCACCAAAAACCCACCCACTAAAGAAGAGGGATTGCTTTTCGAAAACGAACAAATGAGGATGGGTTTACAGTTGGGATGATGGAAGGGAGGAAGGTTTGTGGATGATTTTTTTTGTGGAAAAGGGACATTGAGCATCTCTTCTTTGCATACTCAATTTTACGTTTACTAAACTTGGAAAGTTTAGTAAACGTGGATTCAAATTGATAACTTTCTGTAAATTCCATTTCTTGTATTAAACAAATAAATAATTCAACACCTTCTGACTACAACAGCCAACTTTATCCCCTGAACAAAACAAAAACCAAGCACAAATCATGAAAAGTATCCTCTTGCTTGCCTTTGTACTCCTATCTTTTTCTATATTTGCTCAGAACACAACCGAGAGCCACACTCACCTTACTATTGACAAGCGATTGTATGCCGTTTTCGATAGGGGTTACCTGGAAAAAGTGAGGACAGCCCATCCGTTTTTTATCCAACGCTGGAATTTTTATCTCGATCATTCGTGGTACCTCAGCGATTTGCCGAAGGAAAAAGCAAAAGCTGCTTATCCCGTCGTGCAGATTGCAAATTTGGAGTACATCAATATACTTTTGTTGGAAAAAGAACAAAATTTGCGAAAAGACTGGAATAAACGGGAGGTTTATGCGGTTGCAGGTACGGATAAAGCTTTGGTATTTTATGCTGGCAAAGATTTCAACCGACGATTGAATGACTTTTTGGTTCGAAAGTACCCCAAACAGTAGGGAGGGTTATTTTTTAGGCAATTTAGGAAATTCTTTTATTTGACATGCTTTGTTCGCGACGATCAAATCTCTTTTCCCGCACTCGCACTCGCCATACGCTAAACTTCCGTGACTCGAAGAATCAGCTTCGGGAAATTCCAATGCATCAAGGTTTCTCAGCGCAGAGGCCCGTAGTTGCTGTGTTTTACTGTTGCAATCAATAACTCATGATCGGTAGAGCACACGTCTTAACTCTAGTCACTCCGGAGCTAATCTAATTGCGACTACTGCC
>CAZJYF010000116.1:0-9690 GCA_964549665.1 uncultured Saprospiraceae bacterium | reverse complement strand
GTATGGCAAAATTGTCGAATTGTGAGATGATTTTTTTGTTTTAGAAAGCAAGCTAGCTGATAATCCTGAAACCTGAACCCTCGATAGGAGAACATTCAAACCAAAATAAAATGGCAGAGTACAAACGACCCGTTTCGGAGAAAGAATTGGAGCAATGTTTCGAACAAATCAAGCCCTACATGGACGCCAACATGGCTTCCTATGAAAGTTCACGCTGCTTGTATTGTTTCGATGCGCCCTGCGTCAGTGCCTGCCCTACGGGCATCGATATTCCCCTCTTTATTCGACAGATAAATACCGGTAATTTGACCGGTGCGGCAAAGACGATTTATCAAGCCAATTATTTTGGAAACATTTGCGGAAAAGTTTGCCCTACAGAAGTGCTTTGCGAAGGGGCTTGCGTGTTTAACCATCAGAGTGTCAAACCATTAGAAATAGGAAGATTGCAAAGTTATGCTACTTCCCAGGCCATTACTGAAGATAAAAAACTTTTCAAAACTGCGGCTTCCAACGGAAAAAGAGTGGCTATCATTGGGGCTGGACCGGCAGGCATTTCGGCTGCCTGTGAGTTGAGGAAATCGGGCTACGAGGTTGTCATTTTTGAAGCGAAAACGCAGGCTTCCGGACTCGTCCTTTACGGTTGCGCACCCTACAAAATAGCGAATGAGGATGCCTTGGGGGAAGTGCATTATTTGCAAAAGCAATTTGGATTTACCATTCAGTTCAACAGCCCTATATCAAGTCCTGAACAACTCGAAAAGTTGGAGCAGGAATTTGACGCCATCCTCCTCGGTATTGGATTGGGAAATACGCGCTCAATGGACATTGAAGGGGCACAGCTCAAAGGTTGTAAAGGCGCAACTGAATTTATTGAAGAAGTAAAAATTAATCCCTTGAAAACAAAACCCGGCAAACGGGTGATCGTAATCGGCGGTGGCAATACGGCGATGGATGCAGCTTCCGAGTCAGCCCGCTTAGGGGCGGAGAAAGTCGTCATTGCTTATCGCCGTTCGAAAGCCGTTATGCGGGCATATGAATTTGAGTACGAGCTTGCTAAATCCGTTGGAGTAAAAGGGATATTCAACGTTTCTCCCGTGAAAATTTTGGGAAAGAAAAAAGTAAAAGGGGTGCGGTTTATCAAGACTTACAATGCTAACGGACAGCTTTCCAAAGTTCCGACCAGCGAATTTGAGTTGAAATGCGACCGGGTCATTTTGGCTACCGGACAATCTAAATTGACGGCTTTACTGAAGCAAATCAAGGGCTTAAAATTAGATGCAAAGGGAAGGATTATCGTACACCCGGGAACTCACCAAACCACCAACTTGAAGTATTTTGCAGCAGGAGATGCTGTCAACGGAGGGGCAGAGGTGGTGAATGCGGCCGCTGAAGGTAAACTCGCTGCCAAAGGAATTCAGCAAGTTATCAAAGGGGGTTAGGTAGCGCCTATTGTGCAATGGCTTCTTTCTTCAATCTCTCTGTTATTTCTGTTCCCAAATACCATTCAATCAGGAAATGCCCCAAATAAATCAGGGGGGTCAATATTACCGCCATCAAAAATTTGTAGGAATAATTAACGATTCCCACCGCCAAGAAAAGGCTGATTTCCCATTTCGGAGGTCCTAATACAAAGGCGATGTAGAGCACGACGAAGCTATCGATAAATTGAGAAATCAAAGTTGACCCCGTTGCCCGCAGCCACACTTTATCGTCTTTTGTCAACTTTCTGATGTGGTGAAAAATGAGGGCATCGACCACCTGCCCGAGCAAAAAAGCGATTAAGGAACCCACGATAATCCACATGCCTTGTCCAAAGATTTGAGAGAAGGCGTGTTGCATGTCCGGGACGCCTCTAGCGGCATAACTGGCCGGCCACCATTCTGCCGGGGCCAAATCGATGGCAGCAAAAACCATCATAAAAGAATATGCGATAAAAGCGGCGGCAAGGTAAGACAGCAGGCGCACTCCGCGCCATCCGTAGTATTCGTTGATGATGTCCGTCATAATGAAAACCACCGGCCACAGCAGTACGCCTGCCGTCAAATTCAATGACCCCTGGTGTCCAAAAAGGTTCCAATTTAAGGGGGCCATGCCAAGCGTATCCTCCAACGCGAATATTTTCACGCCGATAAATTCCGCAACTATGGCGTTAGTAATAAAAAATCCGGCTAAAATGATGAACAAAAGGACGGGTTTTCGTGAAAGGATGCTTTTCATGTAGAAGTTCTTTTTTGCTGGTGAAGGAGAAACATTCTTCGGTTGATTATCCTTCACTAACAAAACTTATGATGGGGTCCCAAATTTAATTTTTTTAAACAATTCCCAAACTACAATTCCCACGCAAACCGCAATATTCAAGGAGTGTTTGGTACCAAATTGGGGAACTTCGAGGCAAGCATCCACGACCTTCATCACCTCTTCACCGACGCCGTTGACCTCATTTCCAAAAACCAAAACATATTTTTTATTTCTTTGAATATCAAAGCTTTGCAGCGAGATATTTTCGTCGGCTTGCTCAACGGCGAGTATCTCGAACCCCTCTTCTTTGAGGTGCTGCACTGTGTCCAAGGTGGAGGGTGCATACTCCCATTCCATGGATTCCGTTGCGCCAATGGCCGTTTTCAAAATTTCGCGATGGGGAGGTTTTGCCGTAATGCCGCAAAGGAAGATTTTTTCCAGTACAAAAGCATCCGTCGTCCGAAAAACCGAACCTACGTTGAGTGCCGACCGGACGTTGTCCAAGACCACTATCATTGGTGTCTTTTCTTGCTTTTTGAAGGCTTCTACGTTTAGCCTTCCCAATTCTTTCAAACTCAATTTTCGCATCAATCAAATCTTGGGTTTTTGAACAAAATAACACAAATTCGGCCGTTTTCTACTTTTTTCACCACCTTCCAATTGCTCTCCAATTCTTCCAACTCTGCATCCGAAAAATCATTCATAATTGTCGCATAAAATAGGTAGCGATTGGCCTCAAAATCCTTTGAAACAAAGCCCTCTTCGACGCCATTCAAATCAAATTTTTCGAAAGGTCCGATGTTGGGAAAAACAGTTCCTATTTGACCATAGGGAATTCTTTTTACGGCGATAAACCGGATCATTTTCTCGCGCAGTTGGTAATAGGGGAGATGCGCCAAAGTAGAATCCCACCCCTGTGCCACCTCCTTTGGATAAATCCAAAAGTTCCCCGAAAGTAAACCGAAGAAAGCGATCCCAAAAAGAATCCGCCGCATTTTTGAAGAGCTTATTTTTTTAAAAACCACAAAGAAACACAAAAAATTTACCACCAAAAATATGGGCAACAAATAGCGGTGCGCCAGGATGGCTTTGTGAATTAGCAGGGTCGGGCAAAGCACCAAAAAGGATAGGGCAAGTAACCAAAGCAATCGTCTGAGGCGAGCATCGGTAGGGAGCTTTTTTTTGGAAAAACGCCAAAAATAGATGCCGATGACCAGCCAAATAAATACCCTCCCAAAGTCTAACAATTGCCAAATAAGGATGCCGACATTTTTTATCGCCCCCTGAAAATCAACATTTTCAAATCGAGGCGACCAGGGGGAATTATCGTGATAGCCCAGCCAACCGGTTTGCTGAAAGTGGTAAAGAAGGAAAAGGAAGGCTATGAAACCACCGGGAAGAAAGGGCAGGATTTTTTGGAGGCCTGCCTGAAAGAATTTATAATAACGGGTTCGCGATTTTTGCCCGGAAACCAAGGTCATGGGTGGCAGCGTCCAACTGAAGAGATACAGGACGACCCCCACCATCATGCCTCGCAAACTGACCAAGCCCAAACCTGCAACCGCGAAAATCAGCAAGGTTTTCCGGTCTTTCAGCAAGCTCCAAAACCCTAGCAGGAAAAAGAAAATCAAAGCGATGTCGGGGCTAATCAACAGGCTTTGGGAAGCCATGGTAGGGTCGGCAAAAAGCAATAACAGCAACCAAAACGCGTGTTTTTCGTCGACGAAATGTTGTCCGATTTTAAAAATCAGAAAGATGTTTCCCAGGAGGAAGGGCAGCATAGCAAAATGGCTGACCGGAAGACTTTTACCAAATAATTTCCAACAAGCTGCTAAATACATTCCGAAAGCAGGCGGATGACCACTGTCCATTCCTTGTGGGAGTATAATGGATTGAAAGTCAGTCTCATAAAAAAAATGAGCCTGTTTGGAAGCGAGTTGAATCGTGTCCCAAAAGAAGGCGTTGTCCCTAACCAGAAAAGTTACCATTATTGCCAAAAGGAAAAAGGGCAAGCAGACAAAAAAGGTGGTTGTGGATAAATTTTTTTGCATAGGATTCAGGCGATGCGCCCATTGGGAAGGGACAAAAATATTCAATTTTTTTCATCATATTATTGGAGAAGCGATAAAAGATGTTCACCTTTCACCGGCTTGACTAGCCATTGGTCAATAATCGTCATCAGTCAGTTGCTATGCGTTCTGTTTTTTTTCAAAATTTTATTAAAAAGCATCCCATCTATGCGGTGGTGCTGATTTGGTTGTTATTGATTGCTTTGGTCAATCCGTTTGGCGACTTTCCATTGAACGACGATTGGAAATACGCCTATCCCGTCAAAACGCTGATACAAAAAGGCGTTTTTGAAATGCTCGGAATTTTTGCGCCCAACCTTGTTCTCCAAGTGGGGTGGGGGTACCTTTTTTGCCTTATTTTCAAAGGATTCTCCTTTACATATTTGCGTTTTTCGACCTTGTTTCTCGCTATCACGGGAGCATCCATTGCCTTCAAAACAACAAAAGAATTGACCCAATCGCGGCAAGCAGCGTTTTTCAATGCGCTTGCACTAAGTTTCAGCCCGCTTTATTTTTGCCTCTCCTTTTCCTTCATGACCGATGTTCCGTTTTTGGCTTTTTGCTTGCTAGCCATCTGGCAATTTCAAAAATACCTGAAGACGGGAGCGGAAAAGCAATTGTTTTTTACCGCCTTGTGGTCAATTGGAGCTTTCCTCATCCGGCAGCCGGGGATCCTTTTACTAGCGGCACTCATTGTTTTTGTTTTTTTTGAAAAACGATTGATGGCGCGGAAATTACAGACCGCATTTTGGCTGGCTATTCTCCTCCTCCTCGCTTGGTTTGGTTTTGAAAAAGGAGTGAAACCATGGATGGGAATATCCGAAAATTACGTTCCTGTTTCGAGTCTTTTTGTAAATAAACTTGTGGAGCAGCCGTTTGAATTTTTCCTGGCTATCTTTCGGATTTTGGTAAAAACGGTCATTTACCTTGGGCTTTTTTCGCTGCCGTTTTTCCCTTTCCTCTTTTCTAAGTGCCGGAAACTAGGTATGTTAAAATGGAAAATTCAGCTTCCTGTTTTCGTTCTCAATTTTGTTTTATTGCTATTTTTGATAAAAATAGGAAAAGTGTTCCCCTTCGGCGGGAACATTTTATTCAATTTTGGACTCGGGCCGGAATTGCTTGCCGACGTCTTTATTCATCAATTGCCCAACACCCCCCACCTGCCTGCATGGACGATGCTGTCGGCGAATTTCACGGGTCAAATAGCGGGTAGTTGGCTGCTGATTTTTGTCGGAAAGACCTTCCATGCCCTTCCCGTAAAAACTCAGAAGTTTTTCTTTTTCCTTTTCCTCGTCAACGCCCTTTATCTACCCCTGATGTCAATCACGAGTTTTTTTGACCGCTACCTTCTTTTGCCCCTCGTTTCTCTGTTTTTGTTCCTCGCCTGGCAAGTTCCAACCGAATCCTGGCGAAAAAATTGGGCATCCTTCCTTCCCTTGTTCCTGATGGCTTGGTTTTCTTTTGCAGGGACAAAGGATTATCTAAATTGGAATCGATCGCGATTGGAAGCCTTTCACTATTTGCAATCTAAACAATTGTCAATTAAGGATATTGACGCTGGATATGAGTACAATGGCTGGTACAATTATCAGGCTGGTTTTAAACAAAAAGAAGGTAAATCTTATTGGTGGGTTGAGGGCGATTCCTATGCGATTACTCTGGGTCAGTTGCCCGGATTTGAACCGGTTCAATCTTTTTCGTTTTACCGGTATTTGATTTTCAAAAAAGACGAAATTTGGATTGTTAAAAGGAAAGAATGACGCCAAAAAAAGGCAATGCTTGAAGCAAAATACTCTTGCTTTTAACTTTCAACAGCTTGTTTTTTGTTTTGCAAACAAGCTTTCACGAAAGCGACAAACAGCAGGTGCGGATTTTCGACCGTGCTTTTCAATTCGGGATGAAACTGCACCCCGACAAACCACGGATGGTCCTTCAATTCGGCAATTTCGACCAATCCCGATTCAGGGTTAATTCCCGTTGGCACCAGACCAGCCCCTTTGAATTGCTCCAAATATTGGTTGTTAAATTCGTAACGGTGTCGATGCCGTTCACTGATTTTCAATGACTTATAGGCTTTGGCAGCATGGGAGTCCGGCTTCAATTTGCAGGCATAAGCCCCCAATCGCATGGTGCCTCCTTTTTTGGTTATTTTCTTTTGTTCGGGCATGAGGTCTATGACGGGATTTTTGGAGTTGGGCGTCACTTCTGTCGAAGCAGCATCCGGCAATCGCAGTACATTTTGGGCGAACTCCACTACCGCACATTGCATCCCCAAACAAATTCCAAAAAATGGAATTTTGTGCTCTCGAACATACTGAATCGAAGCTATTTTGCCAGCTATACCGCGCTCCCCAAAACCCGGTGCGACGAGAAGCCCATCCAAATTGTTCAAAATTTTGACCCTTGTTTTGGAATCAGACTCCAATTGCTCAGAATGAATGGGGACGACATTTACTTTGCATTCATTCATCGCGCCTGCATGGATAAAGGATTCGTAAATAGATTTATACGCATCTTGTAATTCATTATACTTTCCCACAAGCCCAATTTTCACTTCGTGCTTTGGGTTTTTCAATTTGTTCAAAAATCGTTTCCATGCCGATAAATCCGGCGCTTTCCGATCGCGCAATCGCAATTTAGTCAAAACGGTGCTGTCTAGCTTTTCATCGAGCATCAGCAGAGGGACTTCATAAATTGTTTCCGCATCAATAGCCTCGATAACCGAACCCACATCCACATTGCAAAACAAAGCCAGCTTCCTTCGAATTGCCATATTAATGGGATATTCCGTTCGGCAAACAAGTAGGTCGGGTTGAATGCCCGCTTGTTGCAGTTGTTTTACAGAATGTTGGGTTGGTTTTGTTTTCAACTCTTTGGCAGCACGCAAATAAGGAATCAGGGTCAGATGAATGACCAAGCAATTATCACTACCCAACTCCCACCGCAATTGTCGTAGGGCCTCCAAATATGGTAAGGATTCAATGTCGCCAACGGTACCCCCCAATTCGGTGATGACAATCTCGTATTTCTTGTCGCCACTTTGTAGGATCATCCGTCGTTTGATTTCGTCGGTGATGTGCGGAACGACCTGTACGGTTTTGCCCAAATAATCGCCTGCGCGTTCTTTATTGATGACCGATTGGTATATCCATCCGGTAGTGACATTATTCGCCTGCGAAGTAGGGGTGTTCAAAAAGCGTTCATAATGCCCCAAATCGAGGTCCGTCTCTGCCCCGTCGTCGGTCACATAGCACTCGCCGTGTTCGTAGGGATTTAGGGTGCCGGGGTCCACATTGATGTAGGGATCAAATTTTAGGATGGTGGTGGAATAGCCTCTGGCCTGAAGCAATTTTCCAAGGGATGCAGCGATGATCCCCTTGCCCAAAGATGAAGTTACGCCGCCCGTAACAAAGATGTATTTCGTCATGGTTGTAGAATTTTGGCACTTAGAAGGGCGGTTTCCAAATTCCGTTTTCAGAATTGTGGTAACCGGATGCCTATCTTTCGTTACGGAGTGTAAAGGTAGCAAGATTGTTTGGAATGTGGGCAGGAATGTGGGCAGGATACTGAAAGAATTTTGGGTTACTGATTAAAAAATTCATGAAACAATCGCAAAGGGGCGAATCTTTTTTTATTGGAAAATCAATTAGAACTGCTACTTTCGTCTTTTTTGGGGGTCAAACCAAACATTAATTCCTTGAAGCATTAAATCATTAACTCATTTAAGCATTTCCACTTTCAACACCATGTCGCAAAACTGGACAGACCAGCCAACTCAAGTCAGAAAAGGAGAAGAACTCCAACTCGAAAAACTAGCGGAATTCTTACTTAAAAAACTTCCGGATGCGGAAGGGGAATTAGTCGTTGAACAATTTCCAAAAGGTTTTTCCAACCTGACCTATCTGCTGCGGTTGGGCGATAAGCAATTTGTGCTGCGTCGTCCGCCATTTGGGGCAAAAATCAAATCGGCACATGACATGAGCCGGGAATTCAACATTTTGTCGAAGTTGAAAAAAGTTTTTTTTAAAGTGCCCCAACCCCTTTTATATTCCGAAGATGAAAATATTTTGGGCGCACCTTTTTATATTATGGAAAGGGTCGAAGGAGTCATCCTTCGTTCAAAAATGCCGCGGGAAATGCTCCCCACTGAAAAGACTATGGCCGGAATTGCGGATGCCTTGGTCGATTCATTGTCCGAATTGCATGGAATTGATTTTGATGCTGCCGGGCTCAAGGATCTGGGCAAACCGGAAGGTTATGTCGAGCGACAAATTAGAGGTTGGACCATGCGTTATTTTAATGCAAAAACCGACGAAATTGCCGAAATAGAAAAAGCAGCCCAATGGCTTGTCGACCACCTCCCACCTGAATCGGAGGCTTCTCTCATTCACAACGATTTCAAATACGACAATCTCGTTCTCGATACCACCGATTGGACGAAAGTCGTCGCCATCCTCGATTGGGAAATGGCAACTTTGGGGGACCCTTTAATGGATTTAGGAACTACCATCGGCTATTGGGTAAATCAAAACGACCCCGATTTTATGCAGCAATTGCAGCTTAGTCCTACCACCCTGCCTGGTAATCCGACGCGTGGGGAGGTGGTGGAAATGTATGCCCAAAAAAGTGGGAGGGAGGTGAAAGACGTTGTATTTTATTACGTCTTTGGACTTTTCAAAATTGCCGTTATTGTACAGCAAATTTATTATCGCTACAAAAAAGGGTTCACTCAGGATGAGCGATTTGCCCAATTGATCCGTGGTGTGAAGGGCTGCGGTCTCACCGCTATGCAAGCCATTGGGAAGGGACGCATAGATGACCTTTTTTAATTTTAACACAATATTGGATGGCTATCGACTTAATTCTTGCCGTAATTCCAACATTACTTTCTAATTTTACTGCCACTGTATCACGGTGCTTTTTTGCCGGAACCGATTTCTTCTCGAAACGGAAGTTTCGAGTTAGGGGTTTTTTGAAAAGAATTTCGAAACCAACATGAAGAACGTTAACCTCTCTTTCCTTTTTCTTCTTTTTTCCACTTTCTCCGCCGCACAGGGAACTGATGTACCACTCGGAAATCCAGCCTACCATATTATGGACCGGCTGGAAATTAAAACGGGCATTCCCACCCCTTTTCATTCTGCCCTTAAAGCCTATTCGCGAGGGGATGTGACGAAATATGCCCTCGCCATTGATACCGCTAGCCTGCCCCTCACTGCCCTGGACCGATTTGATTTGTACTACATTTTCAAAGACAACAACGAATGGCTGGTTAGTTCTAAATACCCTACGGTCATTGGGGGGAAAAGAGAACAGGTGTTCAAAAAGGCATTTACCGATAGCACCAATACCTATTATACCCTCGAAGGCGCTCAAATGGAGG
>CAZJYF010000115.1:0-9696 GCA_964549665.1 uncultured Saprospiraceae bacterium | reverse complement strand
CATCATCCCTATGGCTACAATAGCCTGCCGGAAACCTATGCCGCCCTGAGGAGAGAGGATTTGCAAGAGCATTTTCGAAAAAATTATATCGCCGAAAATTGCCAGATATTTATCAGCGGAAAAACCAACCCTTCCGTTCTTTCTGCTTTAAACCGGCATCTTGGCAAGGTCATCCCATCGGGGGCGCCCCCCTCTCCCTATATTCCTGCTACTTTTTCTCAACCCGAAAAAGTGCGGATTACGATGCCGAGCAGCCTGCAATCTGCCATTAGAATTGGATGCAGATTGTTCGATAAAAAGCATGAAGATTTCGAAGGGATGTACTTCCTTAACACGATTTTGGGAGGCTATTTCGGCTCCCGATTGATGAACAACATTAGGGAAAAAAAAGGTTTTACCTACAATATTTTCTCCTCTATCGATTCCATGCTTTTTGATGGTTATTTTTACCTTGGCACAGAAGTCGGCAATGAACTGGCGGAACCGGCTTTGAAGGAAATTTACAAAGAATTTGACTTGTTAAAAGAAAGCCTCGTGCCGGAAGAGGAATTGCAAATGGTTCGCAACTACTTGTCAGGCAACTTGTTGACAATGCTTGATGGAGCCTTCAATGTTTCGGAAATCATAAAAACATTGGTCACAGAAGGTCTTCCCTTGAGTGCATTTGATGATTTGGTTCGCGTCATAAAAACCATATCGGCTAAGAATATAAGGAACTTGGCAAGAAAATATTTAAACGAGGAACAGATGTGGGAAGTAGTTGTCGGCAATTGATTACTTGAAAAGGAAAGACGGGAGACACCGAAGCTATAACTTACACTTGGTTCACAATGCCCTCTTTCGGGAAATTGATTTTTCTTTTTCTTTCTTTTTCCGCAAAATTTCTTTTGCTTTGTACCACAAAATTAAAAAGTCAATTTTATAAAGCTTTGATTTAAAAATCATTAGATTGGTGTATCATTTTTTTTAAAATATTTGTGGTGGACAGTTTCCCATCATCGGAATGGAAAAGTTTGTTAGGAATGTCCGTTGATAGGATTTAAAAAACCAAATTAACCCGGGGAAGTACTTTGATGAAGTTTCTTAATTTTTTCTCGCAAGAACTGGCAATAGACTTAGGAACAGCCAACACCCTTATCATACAAGAAGGAAAGGTTGTGGTAGATGAGCCTTCCATTATCGCCGTTGACCGACGTACTGATAAAATGATTGCCGTAGGAAAGAAGGCCATGCAAATGCACGGCAAAACACATGAAAATATAAAAACCATCCGCCCTTTGAAAGATGGCGTAATCGCCGATTTTCAGGCTGCCGAAAGCATGATTGAAGGCTTGATAAAAATGGCTGGCAACCAACGAAGGTTCTTTTCCCACATTAAGATGGTGATTTGCATCCCTTCGGGTATTACAGAGGTAGAAAAAAGAGCTGTTTTCGATTCCGCCGACCACGTGGATTCCAAAGAAACCTACCTCATTCACGAACCAATGGCGGCAGCTTTGGGCATTGGCATCGAAGTGGATGAACCCGTGGGCAACATGGTCATCGATATTGGTGGTGGAACGACCGAAATCGCCGTAATTGCCTTGTCGGGGATCGTTTGCAACCAATCCATTCGCATTGCGGGTGACGAATTTACCAACGACATCGTCAACTACCTGAAACGCCAGCACAATATGTTAATCGGAGAACGCACCGCCGAACAAATAAAAATCAATGTCGGTTCTGCTTTGCCCGATTTGGAGGACCCACCCCCAGATTACCCGGTCAATGGCAGAGACCTGATGACGGGTATTCCCAAACAAATTGTCATCAATTACAGCGAAATAGCACATGCTATTGACAAATCCGTTTCTAAAGTGGAGGACGCCATTCTGAAAGCGCTCGAATCGACTCCACCCGAACTGGCGTCGGATATATATAAAACAGGTTTGTATCTCACAGGAGGGGGTGCTTTGCTTAGAGGGTTGGACGAACGGATTTGCAATAAAACAAAACTGACGGTTCACATTGCGGATGACCCCCTCCGGGCAGTCGTGAGGGGTACGGGAATAGCACTCAAAAATACTTATCGATTCTCTTTCCTCATTGACCGTAAAAGCGTTTGAAAATTCAACAATTCTCTCGTTATAAAAAAAGACGGGAAAGCCCAGGTTCCATCTAATAGGGGTTTGAGGTCTTTTCGTGAAATAATTTCACAGGGTTATTGATTTTCAATTTTTGCATCCTTCCTCGCAAATAGCCCCGAGCATAAACCTAAGAAATGAGAAGCTGATAATCATTAAATTTTGAATTTGGGAAATCCTTTGCGATTACGTCCAATTCATTGAAATTCAGAAAGGACTAAAAAATAAAATCGACCATTTATGTACCTTTCAAAAAATAAACTCCTCGTGATATATCGGTCAAGCTGCAAGATAAGCCGAAAGTGCTTTTCAAATGTCGGAGTTATTTTATTAGTTTCACTTTGACTTTTATCTTTTATAAAAAGCCTTGATGGAAAACAGCAGTTATGTTTAACAATCTTTTCGGGCGGTTTTTTAAATATGGTGGGGCATTTCTTTTTCTTTTGCTAGAGTGCATCTGCTTTTACTTGATAATTCGTTACAATGAAATGCAGAATGCCATTTACATCGCTTCTATAAATGAATTGTCAGCCTCATTCGACGAAGTTCACGATCGGTGGTCAAACCTTTTAAAATTGCCGGAATTGGTAGATAGTCTTGCCGAGGAAAATGCCAGAATCCGGGAGGTGCTTGCCAATCAGGCCATTGAAAAGGGGCTGCTATTAGATTCTATTTTCAACAAAAAAACATTTGAAAAATACAAGTTTATTGAAGCGAAAGTAATAAATAATTCGATAAATAAACAACGCAATTACATCGTGTTGGACAGGGGGATGCGCCACGGAATTAAACCTCATTCAGCTGTCATAAGTAAATATGGCGTCGTTGGAATTGTGCGGTCGGTTTCCGATTCTTATTCCGTGGTGATGTCTCTTTTACACCGGCAAACGAGAATTAGTGCCTCGATTCGAAATAAAGGATATTTTGGTTCCCTACTTTGGAATGGCATTGATATCCGGCATTTCGATTTGGAAGATATTCCCCGACATGCAGCTATCATGGTCGGAGATACCGTTCAAACAAGCGGCTATTCTGCTATTTTTCCCGAAGGGATACCGATAGGAACTGTAGAGCAAGTGACACATGAATCTGGCAGCAACTCACATTCCATTAAAGTGCTGCTGGACTATGATATAAGCAAACTGAATTATGTTTATGTGATAATCAATCTTCAGAAAGGAGAACAAAAGAAATTAGAACTGGAGGTGCAGAATGAGTAGTATATTTTTTACAAATGCAACCCGCTTTTTTTTTCTTGCTGCCATACAGGGGTTAATTTTGAGAAATATCGGTGCAGGATGGGAAAGTTTCCCATATGTGAATATTTTCATCTACCCCCTATTTATTTTCCTTCTTCCTTTTAATATACCCCGACCTTTTGAAATCTTACTTGGTTTTCTTTTAGGGCTATCCGTTGATGCTTTTTACAATTCGCCGGGGGTGCATGCAAGTGCTACTGTTTTTATTGCATTCATGCGGCCGATGGTGTTTGGCATCCTAGAACCACGAGCGGGTTATAATGTAAATTACAGCCCCACCTGGCGTAGAATGGGAACCGCTTGGTTTGTCAAATACATTTGCCTGATGCTTCTTCTGCATTTATTTTTCTATTTCGCCGTAGAGGCTTTTACTCCTGTTTATTTTTTGCTTATCTTGAAAAAAACTTTTTTTAGCTTTATTCTCTCCATAGTTGTAATCTTTATGATTCATCTAATTATTAAGCCAATTGATTAATTTTGCTACTTGGAGAAGGACTTCCTTAAGTAATGGCTACACATTTATTACTCGCAAATGAATGATCAATTCAAGGATCGAAAACTAATGATCCGATTGCTTTTTCTTGGCGTTTCGGTAATGCTTTCCATTCGAGCATTCCTCCTTCAGATTTGGGATGACACCTATGCCGTCAAAGCAGAGACAACTGCGGTCAGTAAATTAACCCTCTACCCTTCCCGGGGATTGATTTTCGATAGAACGGGAGCCTTGCTCATCAATAATACTCCAGTTTATGACCTCATGGTCACCTACAATCAAATGAGCTGGAATATGGATACAACGGAATTTTGCAGGTTGTTGGGAATTACTAAAGAATCATTTGAAGAGCGACTTAAAAAAGATTTCGAAAACGATATACGCTACAGCAAAATTAAACCTTTCGTCTTTTTAAATAAAATACCTGCAACAACCTTCGCTACTTTTCAGGAGAGTTTATACGAATTTCCCGGATTTTTTGTGCAGGTTAGAAACATTCGAAGTTACCCTTACAAAAATGCTGGTCATGTATTGGGATTTATTAAAGAAGTTGACCGCAAGGATATAGAAACTTCGGGTGGCGAATATGTGGTCGGGGACTATATCGGTGCAAGTGGGTTGGAAAAAGCATACGAAAAAGCATTGCGCGGCCAAAAGGGGCGACGCTACATTTTGAAAGACAATCTGGGCAGAGATTTGGGAAAGTTTGAGGATGGCAAAAAGGATATTCCCGCCATTTCGGGTAAAGACTTAATCGCTACTATAGATATCGAGCTTCAAGCTTACGCGGAAAAATTGATGCAAAATAAAATCGGAGCAATCGTCGTAATTGAACCGAAATCGGGAGAGGTTTTGACCTTAGAAAGTTCTCCAAATTATGACCCAAACAAGATGTCCATCTCCCGGAACAGAGGACCTGCCTATATCGAGTTGGCCAACGACTCGCTCAAACCGCTGTTCAACAGGGCCGTCATGGCTGAATATGCACCCGGTTCCACCTTCAAACCGGTAATAGCCCTCGTCGGTTTGCAAGAGGGAGTTATCCAGCCCAATCAAAACTTTTTCTGCCCCGGGTATTATTCTTATAATACTTACCAATGGGGATGTCATCTTCATCCGCAGGCAACGAATGTTTCTAAAGCTATTCAATACTCTTGCAACACCTATCTTTTTCATACTTTCCGGGCCATCATTGATAAATACGGCTTTTTCAAACCCCAACAGGGGTTGGACACCCTTGTCAGCTATTTGAATGGTTTTGGTTTGGGGCAACCCCTCGGCATTGATTTTCCGGGTGAAAAAGATGGAAACGTTCCCACTTCCGATTATTACAACAAATTATACCCCCGCAAAAAAGGAGGATGGAAATCGCCTACCATTCTTTCAATTGGTATCGGGCAAGGAGAAATCCAATTGACGAGTTTGCAAATGGCCAATGTCGCAGCGGTTATTGCCAACAGAGGTTTCTATTTTGTCCCCCATCTGGTAAAAGGTTTTAAAGGTGAAGAAGCCCCTCCGGTTTTTTCAAAATTCAATAAAAAGCAGGTCGGCATTGACAGCCTTTATTTCGAACCCGTCATTGAAGGCATGAAGAAGGTCGTGAGTGCTGGAACTGGATGGGCTGCCTATATTCCTGATGCAGATATAGCCGGGAAAACGGGAACCGTCCAAAATCCGCATGGAAAAGACCATTCTACCTTCATTGCTTTCGCACCAGCAGATAATCCTCAAATTGCTTTGGCCGTTTATGTGGAAAATGCTGGCGGAGGTGGTAGATTTGCCGCCCCAATTGCGAGTTTGATTATTGAGAAATACCTCCACGGTAAAGTTCGGGCGGCATTGAGATACCGAGAGAATCAAATGTTGAAGGCAAACCTGATTGACACAACACAATGATAATTTCTGCAATAGTTGCTACGGCAAAAAACAATGTGATTGGAAAGAACGACCAAATCCCGTGGCACCTGCCCGCCGATTTGAAATATTTTAAAAAAACGACTTTGCACCACCATCTCATCATGGGGCGGAAGTGTTACGAATCAATCGGCCGCCCATTGCCAAATAGAACCAATATTGTCGTCACTAGAAATCCTTTTTTTGTCGCCTCCGGCTGCCTCATTGTGCATTCGGTGGAGGAAGCTTTAACCCTCGCGCAAAGCAAAGGGGAAGAGGAAGTTTTTATAATTGGTGGGGGTGAAATTTACGAAATGAGCAAAAAGTATTGGACAAAAATTTATCGCACTGAGATTGATTATGAAGTGCAGGGCGATGTCTTTTTTCCAAAAATTAATTGGAACAATTGGATGGAAATTTTTTGCGAAGCACATCGAGCAAATGAAAAATGCGAATTCGACTATGTTTTTAAAGTTTATAAAAAAATACTGCCCGTTTAATCGATGGTTATAATAAACTCCTTGGCCGTCGTAACTTGACATGCTAAAATCAATAGTGCCACATGAACAAACTACTCATCTTCTGTTCTTTGGTAGCTTTCGCCCTTGCATGCGGAAGCGCCGAAAAGGAAAATCAAACGACCAAAGCAACCGAGAACGGCGAAAAGATTTACAAAACCTACTGTGTAGCCTGCCATGGGCTTCACGGAGATATGGGGGTCAATGGTGCCTTGGATTTGTCAAAATCAATCCTGTCATTGAACGATCGTATTTCCGTTATCGGTGATGGCAGGAATGCGATGACGCCTTTCAAACATTTACTGAATGAAGAAAAAATTAAGGCCGTGGCCGCTTACACCCTCACATTGAAGAAAAATTAAACCATGCCTAAAAAATGCTACAAAGCCATTGGGCTCATGTCCGGCAGTTCAATGGATGGCTTGGACATTGCCTTTTGCGAATTTACCGTCGATAAAACAAGTCCTTCCGGTTCGCTAATTATTTCAAATTGGCGACTTGTTGAAGCCGAAACGATTCCCTTTTCTCAAAAATGGAGGGAAAGGATTCTCCTCCTAACCGAACAGAATGCGCTCATCCTTGCTCAAACGCACACCTATTTTGGGCATTATTTAGGTGCCTTGGTGGATGCCTTTTTACAAAAGCACCAACTCGAACCCGATTTCATCGCTTCACACGGGCATACCATTTATCACATTCCATCGAAGCGATTCACCTTGCAAATTGGCGACGGGGCAGCCTTAGCCGCCCTTACCGGCTACCCCGTCATTTGCGATTTTCGCACGCAGGATGTCGCTATAGACGGAGAAGGCGCCCCCATCACCCCTATCGCGGACAAGAATCTTTTTCCGGGAAATGATTTTTATCTCAACCTCGGAGGAATCGCGAATATTACCTGCAATGCGGGTGGCAGATTCATTGCCTTTGACGTCGGAGGTGCTAATCAATTATTGAATGCCCTTGCTCGTGAAAGGGGCTTGGAATACGACAAGGATGGAGAAATTGCGGCTAGCGGAAAACTTCAAAATGCCCTTTTTGAGAAGCTGAACGGGCAGGATTTTTTTCAGCAAGACTATCCCAAATCTTTGTCTAATCAATGGGTGCAGCAAACCCTAATTACCGCTTGTTTGCAGGCTGATTTGGCTTTGGAAGACAAAATGCGGACAGCTTGTGAACACATCGCTTTTCAAATTGCCCGCTCGCTTTGGCAGCTCCTTCAAAAAGAAGCCTTTCAAAAGAAAGGCTACCGGATTTTCGTAACAGGCGGGGGAGCCTTGAATTCTTTTTTGATAGATTGCATTCAAAAACAGTGCATGGGAATCGCCCCTTTTGAATTCATCCTTCCCGAAAGGGAAATAATCAATTTCAAAGAGGCCATCATGATTGCTTTAATGGGCGTTTTGAGGTTGGAAAACGTGGCTAACTGTCTCTGTTCGGTGACGGGGGCCCGAATGGATACGATTGGAGGGGCAATTCATCAGGGGTGGAAGGTTCAAATCTAAGGTATGTCAAGAATCATTTGAAACCGTAAACCCTAACTGTTCAATATCCTTCCAAAAGTCGGGGTAGGATTTTTCGACCACCTGCGGGTTCTGCATTTTAATAGTTCCGAATAAAGCAAGTGGGGCAAAAGCCATTGCCATACGGTGGTCTTCGTAGGTAGAAAAAATAGGAGGCCCTTCCACATTGGCGATTCCTTCGATGCTGTAATACTCTCTAGCCGACTTTCTTGAAAAACGCCCCGGAAGTTTGGAAAGGAAAACCTTGATTTTTGCCAATTCATTTTGCAGGGCGGCAATCCGGTCGGTTTCTTTGATGCGCAGGGTACCTAATCCGGAGAAAAGTGCCTGGGTTCCAAGCCCACCACAAATAACCGCGAGGGTTTGGGCAAGGTCAGGGCAGTGAAGAAAATCACATTCAAAAAAAGGAGTCGGCGGTTCCCCATTTTTAGTCAAGCGAATGCCTTTTTTATTGAAAATGGTTTGGATGCCAAAGTTTTCCATCACCACAGGAAGGCAAGCATCCCCCTGATCACTATTTTTAAACAGACCGTTGAGTTGCAACTTCAATTTAGAAGAAAATACCGCCATGGCGTAGTAATAAGACGCTGCCGACCAATCTGCTTCCACGATAAAATCTTTCCCCTTGTACTTTTGGGGTGGAATTTTTATCCGGTTGCCATACCAGGAATAATTTATTCCAAAGTTTTTCATCAGATGCAAAGTCATTTCGATATAAGGCCGAGAGACGATCTTTCCTTCCAACATCAATTCAAGCCCTTTTGGCAAAACGGGGGCAATCATCAACAAAGCAGAAATATACTGACTGCTAATTCCTGCGGAAATGCTAAGTTTATTGGTTTTTCCCAAATACTTGGGTGCAGCAATTCTTAAGGGTGGGAAACCTGTTTTTTCCAAATATTCAATTCTCGCACCCAAAGTTTTGAGTGCTTCCACCAATACCCCAATTGGGCGTTCTTTCATCCGTTCGCTGCCGGTGAGAATTTGAGTACCTTCTTGCAAAGCCAAATAGGCTGTTAGGAATCGGAAGGTGGTGCCGGCAGCGCCGCAATCCAACATTTCTCTCTCCGCACAAAGCAGGTTCTGCAGGGTTCGTGTATCCTTGGAGTTGGCTATTTCATTTATTTGAAAATCATTTCGACTCAATGCACGGATAATCAGCACCCTATTGCTAATGCTCTTAGAACCGGCAAGGGAAATTTCGCCCTTGACACATCTATCTTGTTTTGAAATGGAGTAAATCATTAAAATATAAATCCTGAAGTGATCTGTCCGATTTCTTTAACTTTACCGGATTCGCACCTTAATTATTTTTATCAAAAAAACGAAAGAAGATGAGGATGTTCAATTATGTCGCAATTTTAACCATTTTCTCTCTAATTGTCAGATGTTCGAGCGTTCAACAGGAGACAATCCCTGCGGATTCTTTCTCCGTCAAGCTCATTAAACCAGATTTAGACCCCAATCGCTACAATGTCGCGATCCTCATAATGAACGGAGTCTACAATACGGAACTGACTGCACCCTTCGATATTTTTCAACACACCATCTATAAAGACAGCATCAAACCGATGAACGTTTTTTTGGTGGCAAACACCCACAAGCCAATCACAAGCTTTGAAGGCATTCGCCTGCTACCCGATTTCGATTATTTAAAAGATAGCATACCTTCCATCGACATCCTAGTCGTTCCTAGTGCTGAGCATCATCTCGACACCGATTTAGAAGACGAAGCGATGATCCATTTTGTCCAAAACACTGCCAAAAAGGCACGGTTTGTCACCTCGCATTGCGATGGTGCATTTGTGTTAGCCAAAGCAGGGTTATTAGACCATGCAGAATCAACGACTTTTCCGGGGGATATCGAACGCTACAAAACCATGTTCCCTC
>CAZJYF010000114.1:0-9733 GCA_964549665.1 uncultured Saprospiraceae bacterium | reverse complement strand
CAATGCTTTATGAACGTCTCGTTTTTTAAATTTTAAATTTATCATTTTAAATTTTTAAATTAAAAGTGTCCACCATCCCTTTTCTTTCAAAAAAGCATGGACTTGTTGAGAAATGTCCAAATTAATTTCAACGAACCTTTCAACATCTATAGGGCTTCTTTCCTCGAAAAAACCTGCAATGGTTTGATACTTGCTCATGTTTCCAATGTTAAATCTTCCTCAAAAAAGTCAGTTCATCTCTAAATATTCCCCTGCTTAAGTTGGTCAATGATGTATTCCGAAGTTCGCATGGACAGCGCGAGAATCGTCCAAGTCGGGTTCTTGTCGGCCATAGAAACAAAGGGACCGCCATCGACGACAAAAACATTTTCGGCATCGTGTGCCTGACAGAACTTGTTCACAGCCGACGATTTTGGGTCATTGCCCATCCGTGTGACGCCTACTTCGTGGATGATTCTTCCCGGGGTCATCAAACCGTAATTTTTCTCTTTGCCGGGAATTTCCCCAACCACTTTTCCACCCATTGTGTGAATGATTTCTGCAAAAGTTTCCATCATGTGCTTTGCCTGAAGGATTTCAAAATCGCTCCATTTGTAGTGGAAACGCAGCACCGGAATGCCATATTTATCCACCACGAGGGGGTCTATTTCGCAATAATTGTCCTCAAATGCGACGGCTTCTCCCCTGCCGGAAAAACCAATAGCTGAACCATACAAGCGCCGGTAATCCTCTTTTAATTGCGATCCATAACCACCACCGCGCTTTGACCTAGGTTTGCCGTCAATTTCGCCAAGAATAGAATTGTACAAGTGGATGTTGCCACCAAAACCATAGCTTGGCATCTGCCTGCCACCCCACATTTCAATGTGATAGCCTCTTGGGAAATCTAGTTTTTTATTGTTTTCCCACCAAGGGGTGTATAAGTGCATGCCTCCCGTGCCATCTTCGTTGTGGGGAATGTAATCAGCTAATTTGGGAACAATGCCCATCAGCGATGCCCCCGTAGAATCCATCAAATATTTACCCACTACATCGCTCGAATTTGCCAGTCCGTTGGGGTGCTGACTCGATTTGGAGTTCAAAAGCAATCTCGCTGATTCACAAGCGCTTGCAGCGAGAATAACTACTTTAGCGTTGAGTTGGTATTCCTTGCCATCTATCGTATTGACGTAGGAAACGCCAGTCGCTTTTCCTTCTTTATCCGTTGTAATCTCCCTTGCCATGGCGTTCAACACCATGGTCAATTTGCCGGTCGCTTTGGCAGGCGGCAAGAGGACGGAAGGCGAAGAAAAATTGGAGTGGGTGCTGCAACTGCGTCCACACTGCGCGCAGTAATGGCAGGCGGCTCGCCCGTTCAGAGGCTTGGTCAAAATTGACAAGCGCGATGGAACGACCGGAATATTCAACTTTTGCCCCGCTTTTTTAATCAACAATTCATAGCCCCTCGGTTTGGGTGGGGGCATAAAGATGCCGTCGGGCTCGTTCGGGAGTCCTTCGTTCGTACCGAAGATGCCCACCAGTCGATCTACCTTGTCGTAATAGGGCTTAATGTCGTCGTAGGAAATCGGCCAATCTTCTCCCAGCCCGTCGAGGCTTTTTCGTTTAAAATCGAAGGGACCGAAACGCAGCGAAATACGACCCCAGTGGTTGGTTCGTCCACCCAACATCCTCGCCCGGAACCAATCCCATTGGGTGCCTCCTACCTGAGTGTATGGTTCGCCCTCGATTTCCCAACCGCCGTAGCAGGCATCAAATTCACCAAAGGGGCGGTGCGTCCCGGCGCCTCTCCTTGGAGAGTTGTAGGGCCACTTGAACATGTCTGCCTTTTCGGAATCGAAGGTGGGACCGGCTTCCAAAACCGCCGTCTCGGCACCCGCTTCCGTCAAAACCTTGGCAGCCATGCCACCTCCCGCACCTGAGCCGATTATGCAGACATCGTAAATTTTTGAGTCTTTTATGATTTGCATAAAATCTATTTTTTGAAATGAAAAAATGGCGAGCTAAACTTCTGAATTTTTTTCAGAAAAGGAGAATTTTAGAGAAGTTTTTGACAAAATGGTCTTTCAAAATTATTTCTCAACTTGAAAAATGTCCTTCCATGAAAGATTTCCCTACCTTGTTGACCTTTAATTGCTAACAATGACCACCGAGACCTACACCATTAAACTGCCGCAGTTCGAGGGCCCCTTTGACCTCTTTTTGTTCTTCATCGAACGCGATGAATTGGACATTCACGACATCCCCATCGCGAAAATCACCGACGACTTTTTGGGTTACATACGCCAAATGGAGGTAATGAATATTGACCTGGCAAGTGAGTTCATCTTGGTAGCAGCTACGCTTTGCCGAATCAAAGCAAAAATGCTACTGCCCAGAAAACAGCTTGATGGAGAAGGCAACGAAATTGACCCGCGAGCGGAATTAGTGAAGCGGCTTTTAGAATACAAGCGATACAAAAGCGTTCTGGACGAAATGCGGCAGTTGGAAGAAAATAGAGCTGCCCGCACCTCCCGCGGCTACATCACTGCCGAACTCCAACAAATTGCCAACAAGGCGCTCGTGGATGTGGAACTGGAATCTGTCACTCTTTTCAAATTGCTGAAATCTTTCGAGCGCGTCCTGCATCGATTTGAGGTCGCCTCCAACAGACCCACACATAGGGTCGTTCGATATTCTTACACCATTGTTGGGCAGCAGGATTACCTTCATTCCAAAATTAAAAAGGGGAAAAAGACCAGTTTTAAAAGCCTTTTTTTCACTCTGGAAAATAGAATTCACGCCATCGTTACTTTTCTTGCCTTATTGGAAATGCTGAACAGGCAACAATTGCAAATCACTCAGGGAGGAGAGAAAAATAGTTTTTGGGTCTCATTTGCTTGATGGCTTTCTCTGGATGATTTTCAAAATTAGCTTGTTCTTTTCACCAAATATTCTCCAAGTCTTTAGCAGCGTATTCGTGTTCCCGGAGGTTCCAATACGAGTTGGATTTTCTTTTCAATTGGAGAGGGTCTTTATTGAATATCCGGTAAATCAACGCGACGGGAATCAAAACCACAAAAAAGACAATCGTCAACAAAACCCGAGACATCAGGAAGCCCATCGCATCGGCAATTTTGTGCCAGCCCCAATTTATCCAGCCAGCCAATTTATTGAAAAACAATCCGATGATGCCAAATGAAAAGGCGAAAAATAAAAGCCAACTCAGCTTGTAAATCAGAAAAAAAACAAGCGAGGCGGTAGCGAGGACGAGGCAGGTTTCCAGGTTTTTTTCTCTGTTCATTAAATCTTGCTTTTGGGTTAAGGAATTGGTTCCAACCGGGGGCGTCCTCCTTTCCGAAAATTTTAATATCGCGAGTTTGGAGCCACTGAAGTTCCGCGTCCCGGGTAGTTTGGAACTTTTCAAAACAAGGTGTAGATAAAGGGCGCCAGGGCGCTGCCACCGCCAATGACAATCAAAACGCCAATTAGAACCAAGACAAAGATAATTGGGAACAGCCACCATTTCTTGCGCTCATTCAGGAAATTCCAGAGGTCCTTAAAAAAATCCATTTTATAATTTTTTTTGCCCATCCCAAAACGAAAATCAAACTTATCGAACCTTTTTGGGATTACCAAATAAGCAAGCTACTCCATCGTGCAAAACCCTCAGCGAAAGGCAAGCGATATGAACTTCGATCGGGTTTAAATTCTTGCTGTCAATTGATATTTTTTAATTTCCGACTGTTTGTTCCTTTTTGTCGAAGAGAAAGTCGCCCATCACCAGGTAGTCCATTTCCGTCCGCATGAAGCATCGAAAGGCGTCGTCGGGGGTGCAAACAATGGGTTCGCCCCGGACATTGAAACTGGTGTTCACGAGGAGTCCAAAGCCTGTCAGGTTTTTGAAACTATTTAGTAAAGTCCAAAACCGCTCATTCGTTTCCAGGTGGACTGTCTGTATCCTTGCGGTGAAGTCAATATGCGTGATGGCGGGAACATCGGAACGCTCGATGTAAAGGCGGTCCATTAGCGGCAATGCGTAATAATTATCCGGCAAAGCTGCTTTTCTACTCTCTTTAACTGCTGCTACGAACAGCATGTACGGAGAGGGGCTATTCAAATCGAAAAAGGCTTCTGTGTCTTCCGCCAGGACGGAAGGAGCAAAGGGACGAAAGCTTTCCCGGTATTTTATTTTCAGATTCAATTTCTTTTGCATTTCTCCCTTTCGGGCATCCCCCAAAATGCTTCGGTTTCCCAACGCCCGGGGTCCAAATTCCATTCGTCCCTGAAACCAACCGACGACCTTTCCCTTCGCCAACAAAGCGGCCACCTTTTCTGCCAAGGGCTGAAAATCTTTAAATTTTTCAAATCTGGCCTTTTGCCTCCTTGCCGTCAATTCAATATCGAGTGCTGAAAACTCGGGACCCAAATAGGTGCCTTGCATACCATCTCTCTTGCTATCTACCTCGCGTTTTCCATCGAAATACAAATGAAAGGCTGCCAAAGCCGCCCCCAATGAACCGCCCGCATCTCCGGCTGCCGGCTGGATGAATAGCTCCTTGAATAAACCGGACTGCAGCAATTTTCCATTCGCTACGCAATTCAAGGCAACCCCGCCGGCCAGGCAAAGGTTTTCGGACTTGGTAAGCCGTTTGGCTTCCTTTGCCATTTTGAAAACGACCTCTTCCGTCACCTTTTGGATGGCATGAGCAAGGTCGCAATGGTGTTGTTCTATCTTCGTTTCGGGGAGCCTCCGGGGAAATCCAAATAAGGCTGTCCACCTCTTTTCGTTTACCATTCGCAAACTGGTGGCATAATTAAAAAAAACCTGGCTGAGCCAAATGGAACCGTCCTCTTTTAGGTCTATCAATTGGGTTTTGATGCAATCTATAAAGCGCTCCACATCGGACGAACCGGGGACGCCATACGGAGCCAGTCCCATCAGTTTGTATTCGCCCGAATTGACCCGAAACCCAAGCCAATAAGTGAAGGCAGAGTAAAGTAGACCCACCGAATTCGGAAAGCGCAATTCCTTTAAAATTTTAATGCGCTCCCCTTCTCCGATGCCAATTGACGCCGTAGCCCATTCGCCGACGCCGTCGAGGGTAAGGATGGCCGCTTTTTCAAAAGGAGAAGGATAGAAGGCGCTGGCGGCATGCGAAAGATGGTGTTCCGGAAATAGCAATTTAACCTGCTTTTTGGAAAAAGGTTGGATTTTGCCGAGTTCTTCGTAAATGACACGTTTCAGAAATAATTTCTCTCTCAGCCACACCGGAATAGCTGTAATAAAGGAGGACAAACCTTTTGGCGCAAAGCCGTAGTACGTTTCCAAGAGCCGCTCAAATTTCAACAAAGGTTTGTCGTAAAAAACGATGGCATCCAATTCGTCAATGGTGAAGCCCGCATAATCGAGGCAAAATTTGCAGGCCTTCGCCGGGAAGGACGCATCGTGTTTCTTTCTCGAAAATCGCTCTTCTTGTGCCGCGGCTACTATTCTTCCATCTTCAATAATGGTCGCTGCCGAATCGTGATAAAAAGCGGAGATCCCGAGTATTTTCATTCTTTGCCGGTTTTGGCTGATTTGCGCGGAAAATTTTTGGTTTCACAAAGGAAGAAAAATCTTCCCATTCCTCCCCATCTCGAGGCTTTGGGTTGGAGAATTCTTAATGATTCAACTTGGTCAGAAAAAAGCCGGAAGACCAAGCTTTGTTGTCTGAAGAAAAAAAAAGGAAGAAATATTTTCCAATAATTGTACTTTTACAGGGAGGTTTTTGAAGAAAAATGCTCAGTTTTCTAAAATAAAAGAATAAATTTTTCTTTGAGAGTCTTTATCATTAACAAAACTATTATATCAAATGAATTCAAAAAATCTACTCCTGTGTTTTCTTTTAATCATTATTGGATACCACTCCGTCGAAGGACAGTCGGAAGAAATTATCAAAAAGTATTTCGAAGGAAAATATGTGACGGTCAAAATTGAAATGCCAGCTTCAAAAGAAGGGATCAACATTTATCCCAACAAAAGCCGACCCCTCGATTTCGATGAATATTCCAAACGGATAAAACAATACGGTACCGCCCTATATTCAGGAGACAGGGTCATGGTTACCAAAGTTAAAACAAAAAAGAAGCACATAGAATTTCAATTGGGCGGAGGCGGCTACGGAACCTGGGAAGACGAATCGGCCTACGTGGATGTACCTTATGTCGAGAAAACGGAGCGGGAAAAAAACCTGGAAAAAGCCGTAAAAAACGAAACCGACGAAGATGCTAAAAAAGCCCTTGAGGAAAAACTGGATGACCTGAGACGTTCCAGAGAATCGGAACAAAAAAGCTTGCGTTTGGATGCCGAACAAGCGAGGGTTGCCAAACAAGCCCGTATCCAGCAACTCGCCTTGCAATCCGGTTCACGTTTCAATATCCGGTATGACGTTGACTTGAGTAGCCGGGAAATCACGCCGGAGGCTATCATGGCGGCACTGAGCAACTATGTTGATTTTGAAAATCAACCCGCCGGGAACATCACTGCTAGTACTGCGGGTGAAACAGACCCCAAACCTCAAAAATTGCAAAAGGGATTGGCTTGGGAAGAAGTGGCAGCCATGTTGGGCATTCCCAAAAGCATGACCCAACGCGAGGATTGTGGCTTTAAAGTCGTTTCCTGTTCCTTTGAAAAGGATGACCAAACCATCGATGCCGAGTTCGTCGAGGGGATTTTAATTAAGTATTCCATCGCCTCAAAGTAGGGCAATTTGCAGTAGTCAGTTAGGATAAATATTTGATTATCAATATTTTAAAGAAGCTTTCTCCGAGCGGAAGCTCGGAGAAAGCTTGTGTTTTGAAACGCTGTATTTGTGCTTTTTAACAAAAGCCATTAGAAGGCTTAGCTGCTATCCCATCACCGAATGGAAGGTTTTTAGCCAAGCCTGTTTAATCAAAAAGGCCCCCGAAATGGAAGGATGCACTCCCTCCGGCGACCAATAAGAAGCAGGCGCTGTTTTCACGGCTTCATCAAAAACGCTTTGGAGGGGAACGAAGGCAGCCCCGTAATCCGCAGCAATATTTTTGGCTGCTTCGCGATACTCGTCGAAGGGATGCCATCTATCCCCGATGGCGCTGCCGCCCCGAATGGCGTAGGGTTCCGCAAGGATGAGTTTTACATCGGGCAAAACTTTCCTGGTCCTATCGAGCAATTGGCGGTAATCCGCTTCGTAAATGGACGCCGTTCCCTTGTACCCCAAGTCCAAAGTATGCCAAAAATCATTGACCCCAACGAGGATGCTCAACACATCCGGTTTTAAATTCAAACAATCCTCCTCCCAGCGATGGGCCAATTGGAATACTTTGTCGCCACTGATGCCCCTGTTGTAGCATCGGAGGTTTTTGCTGGGGTTATTACCCAACAATTGAGCGACTATCTGATAAACATAACCTAGACCTAAGCCACCGGTTTGGTTAGGGGCCTGTTCGTTTCGGTCGCGGCCCGCGTCGGTGATGGAATCTCCCTGAAAAACGATGGTCAGGTTTTCGGGGATATTTTGCGATATTGTTGCAGCTTGGGTGGCTTTGGCTAATTTTGGCATGGCGAATAAACTCAGTGAACCCAGGGAAGCGCTTTTTACAAATTGGCGCCGGGTGGGTGCAGGGATTTCGTTTTTTATCATGTGTTTTGTTCTAAAATTTCAATTAAAGTCTTTCGATAATTTAAAATTCAGAAAGTTGCCGCAAAGTAAGAATTCACTGACGGTTAATTCAAAAGTTCACGACGAATTGCCCCCTTCTTTCTCATTCCTAAATGGAATCTTTTTTTTTAAAAGCAAAGAAATTCTACTTTTAGCACAAAAAACAACCACGTTATGAATCGAGTATTTTCTACTTTTATCGCTACCACTTTTGTCTTTTCCCTCTTAGCGCAGGGCACCCTAAACGAAAGCCTCCGCATGGAAAGCAAAATTTTGGGAAAGGACGTTGAATATTCCATTTACCTGCCGCCCGATTATCAAACTTCTAATCGAAGCTACCCCATTGTTTACCTTTTGCATGGCTACACAGACGATGAAATTGGGTGGGTACAATTTGGAGAAATCAACCGGATTGCAGATGCCGCCATCATCGAAGGGAAAATTCCGCCAATGATTATCGCCATGCCCGACGCAGGGGTCACTTGGTACATCAACGACCATGATGGCAAGGTTCGCTACGAAGATTTTTTTATCCAGGAATTTATCCCTTCGATTGAGAAAGGATTCCGCGTGCGGTCGAAGAGGGAATTCCGGGGCGTGGCGGGTTTGTCGATGGGCGGGTACGGCGCCTTGATTTACGCCATGAAATACCCGGACATCTTCGTAGCTGCAGCCCCTTTGAGCGCCGCTATTTACACAGAAGAAGAAACCCTCCGCACCGAGCAAGAAGATTGGGATAGGGTGGCAGGACCCATGTTTGGCAAAGGCTTGGAAGGGGAAGACCGCCTCACAGACCATTGGAAAGCAAATAATCCGTTTTTCCTTGCCAAAAAATTAGGGACGGAAAGCTTGAAAAAAGTGAGCTATTATTTCGATTGCGGCGACGATGATTTTTTGTACAAGGGCAATGCTGCGATTCACGTGCTTTTCAGAGACATGGGCGTTCCCCACGAATTTCGAATGCGCGATGGCGGCCATAACTGGACCTATTGGCGGACAGGTATCGCGGAGGCACTGGAGTTTATTGGGGCGCGGTTTCACCGCTAGGATTTCAGGCAGAAAGCTACTCCAAGGCGGCTAATATTAAATTGTTTTTCAAAATGGAGTATGTTGCCAAGTAATTGATTATCCTCGATTTATTGAATTCGAATACCAAAATCAAGGATGGTGCAGTGGAAGTCTAATTGTGCCGGGTGCAAGACCTTAGCCACCTCCACAAGGTTAATTATGTTGCTGAAGAAGTGGATTGCCGAAAACACGCTACTTTTCGAACGACCAACGACATCGCCACACCTGAAAGCAGCCCCATTAGCATCGCCGGAAAAGCAAGTTGGAACTGCCCACCGCAGAAAAGGTAAATTGGCTGCGACCACATCAGCTACTTGGTCCACCCGGAAGGGCTGAAGGGGTTGGCAGAGGTCGTTTTTAAAATTTACAATTGGGGAAGAACTTGAAGTACTCCAAAAAATTTGGGGATTACTTCACCCCTTTGCTTAGGCAGGTTTAAATGTCAGTGGCTATTCCTTGCCACTAGATTGTCGGTAGTTTTTTATTTTTATTCAAATACATTTAAGCATTTTTCAAGACCTCCTTTCTTGAGAATCTTTAACAATTCTTCTCTTGGTATTGGGGGATTCTTTAAAGAGTTGAGTTGGTTTTCAAATGCTTGCTTTGTCAAAACTTTATCTATTTCGGACAAATTACAAATAAATTCATCTGGATGTAAAGCTTCAATTTTATATTTTTTAAGCTTTGCTGATGGAAAATCTTTTAGGTTGAAAGTAATAATGGCCTTTGATTCACTTTTGATTGCTGCAGCTAAAACATGTCTATCTTCAGAATCTGGCAAATCCAATGATGAGATTAATTTTTTATAGGATTTGACCATTGCATTTGGGAATGCCCCATTCATTGCAATTATTGTTCTGTCTAATTTTTTTCTGGTTAAATCTGGTCTGTTTATTAGCAAATTTCTGATCCATTCTTCTTGAATAGTTTCAGACCATTTGGGCGAGTACAAACCTTGTTCGGCTAGATTTAATAGTATGTCTCTAATTGGTGCAGGGTATAAAACA